>NZ_VWWG01000007.1:0-115367 GCF_011753085.1 Burkholderia sp. Tr-862 | reverse complement strand
CAAACACTGCGCAGACTTCATTGTCGATTCTCAATTTGCTCAATTGCGGCGTCGCTGTAGCGCTTGGCAACGATGCGCGCGATGGCATGCGTCACCTTCGGCACGGATGCGTTGCACGTCCCGCGCACCTGTTGAACTAGCCATTGGCCGGCATCGGTCTGCTCGATGCAGAGGGTTGAACGCATGCCTTCGGGGTCCACAAGCGAGAAGATCCGAAATTCGCCGTCGGCGCACCAACTGTCGTAGCTTCCGACGCAGTGGTGCATCTGATGTCCCTCCGCGTAGAGTGCCTCGGATGTTGTGAGTGGAAGCACCTGGTAGCCATCAAACTCACAACTTGGCAGAAGCGATTCCCAGCGAAGGTTCCGGATTCCGCGCGCAGAGCACCGCGCCTGGTGCCAATCCGCGCTCTGACGCAGCATCGATTGCCACGTCGCGTTTTTGTCGGGGAGCCCGCGAGCGAGGCCGTCCATAAAGACCCAATCTAGGACATCACGAAACTCGATGGCAAGGTTCCGCATGTTTTCGCGAAGGTAGCCATATCCTTGGGCTGACCATATCTCGCAACACCGGTTGGCCCACGCTCGATACAGGCGTTGATACTCGGGACGAACACAAAGGCGTCTCGCGTTGTTGACGATCGTGCGCAAAACGACGGCAGGCACCCGTTTCGGCAGGTTGCTTTGCGCGAGGTTCTCGATGACATTCGAGTTGAGTGTCGTAGAAAATGCGGAGACGACAGATACCGGGGCCCGCATGAGCCATCGGTGCGCCGCCGGCGTCATGAAGCTCGAAAGTCGTTTAGCGGAACGCGCGCCATAGAGATGTATCGGGTCGCAGAAGCCACTTCGATCGACGATCGTGGTCTTGCGCCCATCCCTCACCCATAGATGCCGAGAAAACAAGTCCGTGCGCTTCCAGTGCTGCGGCTTGATGCGTGCCAGCAGTGGCAAGCAATTGCGATTCTGCGCAAGCATTCTGGTAATGTCGGGACCGAAAGGGGCGTAGCGCAGATAATCGCGAATCGTTACCTGCGCGTCCCATCCCTTGATTATTGCGACGGCCGACAGAACGGAACGGTCGATAACGCTAGTCCAGATGTTTTTACGGAGCGCGCGTGCAGCCGCTGCAAAGCGCGGGGGCTTGATGCGCAACTTCGTTGCGCTCTGCCGCCGCGTTCCTTTGCGCTTCGGGGCAAGATAGAAGTCGATGAGGATCTCGGCCATCGTCCGCCGCGATATCTGTTTCACGCCTTCTTCCGGCCGCGCCGGAAGGTCACCATAACCGGCACCGTCGAGCACTTGCCAAAGTGCCTTGCGAAGGATGGACTGCCACAATTCCTTCGATGGATCGCCAGCCTTTTTCTTGGGCAGCACGATCGGGAGTAGCTGGAAATCCGGCCAGCTATCGAGGTCCGACGAAGGTTCCCATCGCGCATTCGGAAACGACCATTGAAACAACTCGACCAAGCTGGAATCAAGGGCCTTGTCGATGCGCCAGGTGTTGCAGATGATTATTGTGCATACGCCGGGCCGCAATGTGAGCTTTTGATACAGGCGCAGCACCTGCCGATCGATGATGTACCGTTTAGCCTGAGCGTAGACGGCAGCAATACGTGCGTCGCCAAAGCGATGCGTGTCTGCGGTGCGGCTTTCGGTTGGCAGCGGTTCAGCGGCGCGGATCTTCTCAAAAGTCCGCCGAATTGCAACTCCCTCGGTCATATCGGCTCCGTATTGATCGCTGGCTCGTAGTCACGCACTGGCTGTTGCCGCCGACTCGCGGCGGCAAGGGTCAGTGCGCCTGGTCAGTCACGCTTCGGCGCTGCGCCCGCGGGCACGTATTGAGCGACGGTCCACACACCACCCTCGCAGAAAACAGGATCGCTGCCGTGCATGGAGATGATCCCGTTCGGCTCGCATTTATCGCCCATACCCACGGTGTCAGCGTGTCTGCCGCCCGACGTGACGTATTCGACCTCTGCCTCGATGCTGCTGGCCTTCTTGTCATCGCGGTTCGCATAGAGGGAAGCCGGCACGCCCGGCTTCATGACGATCGTCTTTTCAAGCGCCATCGTCCGGATGTCCGGAAGTTGCCACTTGCTGCCGTCGATGTCAGCGTCCCGCAGGCTTTCGAGCCAACTGTCTTCGACCTTGAAGCGAACGACGACCTTCCCGTTCTCATTGATACGCCACGGCTCGGCATATACCGACAATCCGGTTTTCAGCGTCGCCGGCCGTAGGCCGGAGTTGTCCACCGACTCGACGTACCCTCGACGGATGAAATCGTTGTAGGTGGCACTGTGCCCCTCCCTCGTATGGAGCTTTACTTCCCGCTTGTTTCCGTCCGCGCCGACAAGAGTCACCCTGATCGAGATCTCCGCACCCGGAGTGGCCGAAAGGGATGACACCTTCGTCAGCGGCTCTGCGACATGCGCCGACGAATCAGCAGCGTTGGCCGACGCAGCACCCAACATCCACATCGATGCAGCGACCATCAATGCAATCGCGGTACGTTTCTTCATGAATATTCTCCGAATATATGTTTGTATGACTATAACGATACGTAAATAATAACTTGCAAAAAAACGGCGAACTATTGGCCGCACTCGATCGCTGCCCTCCCCGAGATCTTCGCTCCCGACGAGATGGAACAGCGCTCCTGCGCGTTGATTCGCGCTGCATTCGCAGCCCAACCGCAAGCAAAGGCCACGATCGAAACAAACACCGCCAATCTGATGGCGTTAGCCTTTTTCATATAGAAGATCCCCTTCGAAATTGATCCAGTTGATTTCACGCGTCACATCGAGATTGCGCGGCCGCTCGACGCAGCGGCGTCCGCTCACGATCGTGCGCACCTCGACTGGCCGCGACTGCGCAAGAGCAGCAATCCGCACAGCCCCACGAACGAACCCACGATCAGCGTCATGTAGCGCCCCACGGAAAAAAGCATCCAGCGGATCAGATCGTCTACCGACATGCTCGACAGCGGAGTCGCGGCGAGGCGATCCCGCTCGTTGAGCATCGCCCGCATGGAGGGATCTTCGGACAGGCGGAGCGAAACACGCTCGATCGCGACAACACGCTCACGCAGTTGTCTGAGTTCGCGCTTGTTCGGCGACGGGTCTGCCGATAGCGTTTCGGCCACGGCCTGGCGCGCAGCGTCGTTGCGCACGGCGAGTGCCCTCACTTCGGCGAGTTCAACTTCGCTTGCTGGAATTTGGTCGCGCAACCACATCGCCGCGGTGAGAACTACGAGCGCTAGCAGCGCCTTCTCCGCCATGCCTAACTTGGGAAGCTTTCGCATTCGATAGCTCCTATTGCAACTGGACGTTGTTGAACTTCGAATTCGTCGCACCCTTTTTGTCCATGTAGACAGCAATGGTCTTCTGCGGGGTGATGAACTTCAAAACGCTCTCTTCGATGTTCAGTTTTTTGCAGGATACGGTCCAGTAGTAGCTGTCGATCCCGAGGAGGATCTTCGTGCTCACTGTCGTAATCACACCTTCCGGGAAGTCAGAAGGCGTTTGCGCCACGCACCAAAGCGCGAGTCCGAACTTCCGCAACTCCTTGGCGATCTTGTTGTAGATGCTGTCGGGATTGTCATCGAATACGACCGGGCTTTCGTCCAGTCCGATGATCTCCCTAATTTCAGACTGCAAGCCGCCAAGCTTGCGACTGCGAGCGATGTGCTGAGCGCGAACCTTGGCGAAGACGAACTTGTCCTCTTCGTCCAGGTTGGTCAGGTCGTAGGACCAAACGAGAGCGTTCTCGTCAAACGGAGGCGGATTGCCGTTGAAGATTCCGATCGCTTTGAGGTTCTTCAGACGATCGATGACGCCTTTCAAGACTTCCTTCGAGTCGTACTTGATCAGATCATCAAACTCGCGGCCGGTCTCGATCGAGGACACATAGTCGGAGACGCGCTCAAGATACTTGCTCTTGGCTACTTCCAACTGCTTTTCCGCCTTTTCCTTGTCCTCGGTGTCGATCTTCTTCTTGCTCGTCGTAACGGCGCGGTTCATCTGCGCCGCCGCCCGATTCATCTCCTCGAGCGCAGCGACCGCACGGTTACCTTGCTCGTTCATGTTCAAGCCGCCATACATCGCCTTCAGCTTGCGCTCGGCGAGTGCGATCGCATCCTCAAGCGTCGGATAGTACCGTTGCATATCCGACCAGCGACGACTTGCCCACATCTCGGCACGCATCGTCTCGGTCATCTCTTCCCGAGTCCACGTGCCGGGATCATCCTCATAGATCCCATAGGCTGCGAACACATCGGAAAGTATGTTCCGCATGCACGCTTCCTGTCGGTCCATCAGCTTTCGAGAAGTCTGATTGATGGTAGTGATCAGGAAGTTGATTTGCCGATCGACACCGCCCGATTTCGGATTCGGGTCGAGCACAAGCGGGTTGTAGCCGTAGCGGGTGGCACGTGAAAATTCCACGCGCGACTCACCCGGCACAATCAGGTCGCCGTGAACGTCGAGATTGTGATACCTGTCGAAGCCCGGCCCGGCAGTCTTCACTGCTTCGTCAATGAAACGCAGCAGTTGGAACGATTTGCCCGTACCTGATTTTCCGCACAGGATGAGATGTGGATTGATGAGCGCATCCGAGTCCCAATAGACCGGAACGTCCTTGCCCTCCTTTTTGCGGAGGTAGTCGTTATACCCGAGGAAGATCTTCATTCTTCTGCGTAGCGTGCGTTACGAGGATGGCGCGCGCGAGGGTGCGCGCCGAGGTCTGCGAGCCAGCGTGATGCACACAACGATGGCGAGCGAACCGACCATCCATAGAATGCCGATCAGCGCCTGCACGACGCGGCTTACCACCACATCATCGGCCGCGCTTCCGTACAAGGCTTCGACCGACTCGCAGATGACAAGGAAATGCGGAAAGTGAATCTGCGCAAGAAGCGCGCACAGCGCGCTCCACGCCACAAGCGTCACTGAAATCAGCGAGCGGGTAGTCACGCGACCCGCTCTTGTTCCGCCAACGGAACTGCGTGAAGCGCGGGTGCAGCCGCGGGCACGGTGACCGACGCGCCGTCACTGCCGTCGAGCACGTTCGGAACGGTGCGCGTCAGCATTCCGTTGACCGTAGCGCCCTCCTTCATAGCCAGAGTCACATACTCGATATTGCCGTGGACGATCCCTGTTTCGAGAAGCACCACGCGATCGGCGAACACGTCGCCTTCAACCGTCCCGCCGATAACCGTGGTGCGCGCGCGCAACGTGCCGTGGATACCACCAGTTTCAGTCAGCACCACCTGATGATCGCCTTCCTGCGTGACGTTACCCCGCACCACACACCGCAGAACGACGCTCTCTTCGATTGTCAGATCGCCGTTCAGTTGTGCCGCCGCCGGGATCACCGTGTGGATATCGGTTTCGCTTCCGCGTGTATGCAAACCATCAGGAATCTGAGGTGCGGGCGCGGCCGGAATCGGTCTGGATACCGGGACCGTCGCAGATGCCGGTGCCAGGCTCTGACGCGGCACGACATTGCTCGGCACACGTGCGGGAGCATTGGTGTTTCCGGCCTGCGGCGATTGCACCCGCCGAGCCTGGTTTGCCGGCGCAGCCGGGGCTTCATTGACGGTCTGCATCCGCACATCCGGCGCGGTCCGGCGCACGAGACCGAGACCAATGCCGACGCGTGTCAGGAAATTTTGGCCCATCGTCTACCTCAATTCGTCACGTTGATGATTCGCCGGTTGGTGACGATCGATCTGCTTTCCGGGTCGATCGCCACGATCGTCTCGCCTTGTTGCAGCGATTGCCCAACCGATAGCTTCTGGCCGCCTATGCCGACCACGCCCTTTCCGAAGCCGGTCAGCCCCATCGCCTGAGCCGTCACAGTCTCGATCGGAAGTGATGCCACATCGATCGACGCGGTAGCCTTCGCGGCGTCAGCCGCCTTGTGGACCGCCTTCGCCCCTTCGGCTACTTCGTCCTTGGCAGGGCGCGGCGGGGCCGGCATCTTCTGGATTGCCGCCACCTTGGCATCGAGAACTTCCATTGCCGAAGCCAAATCGGCAAGCTGCTGCCTACTCGATTCGGAAACTGCACGCCACGCGGCGACCTGGACAGCGCGGTCGTGCCGTTCCTTCTCAAGCACCTGTACGACCTGATCGGACGACGGAACACCGGTCGATGTCTGCGAAGGCCGAGCCATCTCATGTGTGACCGGCTGCATCAAAGGATGGCTGGCACCCACGGCCCCGTGCGGCCGGCTCGGCTGCCCCTGGTAGTAAGTCCAACCCGCAAACGCGAGTCCGATCGCGACCAAGGCAATGACGAGCTTGCCTAACGCAGTCATCTCGACCTTCGAGCCACCATGGAGCGCCGGGGCTTGGTCTCCCGGCAATGCATTTTCCGTTTCCATGCTCACCTTGCGAATATCCGCCTGATTAGCGCTCCACGGCGTCGCGCAACGCCTGGAGCGGCTTGATTTTCACGACCTGGCGCGCCGGCACCGGGACAACTTCACCGGTGCGCGGATTGCGCGCTGTCCGGGGCGCTCGTTCGACCAGAGAGAAGGAACACAATCGATGGATCTTCGCGTACCCGTCCCTGCGAATGCTCGTCGTCAAACCGTCGATCACAGCTTCGAGAGCGCTCGCGGCCCGAGCTTTTGACGCACCGGTCCGCTCCGCGATCAGGGCAACCACTTCGTCTTTCGTCATAGCCACCTCCCGCTTTTACGTATCGCATGCACGATACGTATTTTTCAGCATAATGGCAATTATTTGCCTGTCAGTCAAGAAAATTGGGGGCCGTGATTCGCGGTTGAACAATGCTGCGCCTAAGAGAACCGCAGAGTGCCCATATTCGCCTTCACTGCTGGCGTCGCCGGCGGTTTACTCCGTCTCAGATGAACGGTGTCGGCTTCTTGGTGACGCGGCTCATGCCGACTATTTTGTGTGACCTATCGAAGATGATCAGGCAACACGCGTTCAAGTGCCGCGACTTCTTCTTCGGCCTGTTCGTTCAGTTGGTCGAGTTCGCGGGCTGCAGCTTCGGCGGTCGGATGCCACTGCCCGGTCTCGTACACTGCATTGACTTCACGTTGGCAAGCGAACTGATCGCCAGCCTCGTTCTGGATCAGACTCCAATAGTTCGCGTTCATCGTGCCTCCTATTTTCAGGTCTTTGTCTTTTGGGTAGCGCTACTGAGCGCGTGGGCGGTGTGCCGTGCATAGGTGGCCACGGCCCTCCAGTATGCGGCCATCGGCCCTTTGCGGCGACGCCAAGCATTTTCTGCTTCTGCGTTCGCCTGGTCGCGCAGCTCGCGCAACACCGCCTCCAACGCCGCGCGCTGTTCGGCGGGAAGATTCAACAGCGCCTTTCCTGCCGGCAGCTTCAGAAGAGGATTCAGGTAGCCCATCCGTCGTTTTCCTATGATCGGATCTTGAGGTTATTTGGTCGCGCCCACCGACTTCGCGGGTATCACCTGGAACGGCACACCGTGAGAAGCAGCCTCCTTGATGACCGTCGCGATCATCGCGTCGGTCATTCCCGGCTGCAAGCTCACCACACCTCGCCCGGCCGCAAACTGCTCCCCAACCACTTGAAGCATGTCAACCTCCGGCCACTCGTCAACACGATCGGCCTGCAACGAGACGATCTCCGCTTCGACCTCGCGCACCAACTCTTCGAGGAAGACCTGTGGCGTCGCACGATTGCCAAGCAAAACGATGACGCCATTGCCACAAGGGATCGATTCAAATGTGAGCACGACATCCGAGCCATCCACCGCTCGATGGAGCACTGACGATTGGCGGACAGATGGGTCAAACATTGCGTGCGACGACATGCCATTCATCGACAGCATGTTGTACGCGTAACGCCACATCGACTTCGCATCTACCGCAGAGAGGGATATCGACGGCCGCCCGTCGTCCATGCGCTCGCGTCCGAAAACCACCTTCGTCATCACGATACCGTCACGCATATCGCATCGGGCGAGATTCGCACCGTCAAGGAACGCACGGGCGACCGCCCCGAATGCGCTGCTGTCGTCCACCGCTGTCTGTTTCATGATTGCTTCACATATTGAGGTTATTTGGTCGCGCCCCTGCCTGCCAAGCGAGTCGCGCTTCTAGCTGAGCACCGTCTCAGTCCCACCCACCGGAACCACACCGATGCGTTGCCATGAGAACTGGTCTTCCGAGGCAAGTTCGCGCACACGCTCTTCGAAATCCTGGCCGGATTCGAACTCCTCACTCGCCGCGATAATCCGCACGACCTGGCGGGAGTCGTCCAGCGGCGTCTCCGTTACGAACTCGTGCCCTTCGACCTCAAAGTCGCCATTCAATGCTTCTTGCAACCGGTCGAGCGCGGCTCGCTTGTCCGCGCTCGGTTGATGAAAAAACAGCACTTCCAGAATGTCGTACATACGGTAACTCGCACGGTTAGTTATCAATCAGGGCTTTCGGGCACTTCGGCAAGCCGCGGAGCGCGTCGTCGTCGCGACGCTTGCGATCAACGTTGTTGATCGTGCGGCTGATGTACTCCTCCGAGAACCCCCACCACAACGCAAGGGCCTTGTTCGACCACCCCTTGCGTCGCAAAAGCTCTTTCGCCTCTTCAGGCGTCAGAACTGGATACGTCGTTGCCTGTTTCATTGGCTCCTATCGAATCGTCAATCAGTGAGTGGAGCGCGATGACGCTCTGGCTATAGTCCCGCAATCCCTCGCCCGCTGCGCCGAAGAGAACGGGCAACCTCGCGCCCGTCAACGTGTACACAACGGTCTCATCTCCCGGAAAGCGATGCCGAACGACTCCGACCAACTCGTCGCCCGAAAAGATGCCGACCGTCGTCCGCTTCGTCAGCATCCGCATCGTGCGGTCGTCAAAGCCTTCGAGTCCCGCCACATTTACCGCGCCCACGCGATAGCGCATAACGATGGCTCGCTCCGCTTCAGAAAGCTCGCGAGGGACCGGCCAGTAAATCGGCTCGTTTCGACCGAACATCGTCACGTGGTGTCGATTTCCCATCGCAATCAAGCGTCACCATCTGCACCGCAGTACGCGCAGTAACAGCGGCCTTCGCCCATATAGCTCGAATCATCGCCTCCGTATGCCGTGCCCGTGAAGCTCCACGAATGGCCGCGCTCCGTCTCACACTCGAACTGTTCGAGCGTGAGACCTTGGTCGTCGCGCAACCACCGGAAGATCGTCAGCGCACGCATGCAAGGATGCGCAGCGCGCTCGCGCGCATACATGCCAGCGATCATGCCAAACTCGGCAGCTTGGAGGAGCGTCCGCATGTCAGCACCCCATGCGACGTTCAGCAGCAACTTCCGCTGCGATTTCGCGGGCAGCGCGTGCGTCCGCAGCGCGCTCGCGCAGATACAGCACATACTCGCGCTTTTCTCCGAACGCCATGCGCGACACGTCGGCCATCTGCACCTTGCCCGTGCCGGCGCACTGCGCACACGCCACGTCGTAGCCGCCGCTCATGTACGTGCCCTGCTCATCAGGCGACATTTCCGCCCACTCGCTCGACGTAATGCCGTTCGAAAATGCCGGATGCTCGACACGACCGTTGCCGGCGCAGCATCCGCAGATTTCCCACTTCAGGTGACGCGTGCGAAACATGATTGGCTCCAAACGTAGATGATCAATGATGGCCCGCCTACGCGGGCGCCCTTGTTCAGTCAGCCGCGCAGTTCCGGCGGCACCTCGTTGAACTTGTAGTGCGACCGTGCCGCAGCGGCCTTGTGAGCTTCGCGCGGGGCATCCAGCGGGCAGATGGCGAGGGGGCCGGCTGCATACTTGCGCTCGACCGCGCGCATGGCCGCGACATGGCCCGCGCCTTGTACGTGGTCAATCAACTGGCCCATGCTGTACACGCTGAAGTCTTTCATCGTCCTTCTCCAGTAGTGGGAGCGGTTGTTATTCAACTTCGTGTGCTTTGAACCACACCCGGCGCGCGCAGGTGTGACCGTCATCGTCGGCCAAGCTGCGCGCCCGCTTGTTTGCTTCCGACTTGGAGCGGGCGACAACGTCGTCGTACCAGTAGCCGTTGACTTCATCCCATGCCGGGAATTCGAACGTCATGTGAACGTTGTACCGCTTGAACGGCTGCACCTTGCGGATCGGTGCAGCGCAGCGCAGCCCGAGCGCCGTCTCGACCTCCTCAAGCGTGCCGATGGTTTCCGGCTTGTCGTAGCCGTTGACGAATGCATAGAACTTCCCGCTATTCAGCATCCCGATGCGCGGGTCGAGCTTCGCTGCGTTCATCGCCGTTCCCCTCTTGTTCAAATTTCGATGATTCAATTATTGATCTATAGATCAATTTCAGTCAAGCATTTTATTGATCTATATATCAACCACACCAACATGAATCAAACCATCAAGTCGGGCGCCCCCGCTATTGCAAGCGATAGGTCCGACTCTCGCTGACGCGGACGTTAAACGCAGACCACTCCGTCTCGGCAAGAAGGGTGCGCAGCTCGGCTTCGGTACCGTCGAAGTACACACTGACGATCGCCGACGCAGCGCGATCAAGCTGCACACCGGGCAGTAAGCACAACTGACAAAGCAAATTGTCGGGAAGAGCGGTCCGGAGACCGGGGCACAGCAGGCAGAACTTTTTCATCGTCATCTCCAGTGAGCACCATGCCCACCATCAGAGATAGCGATGAGATCGGAAAACCGGCAACGTCGTTACAAATTTCTTTGTGCCAGGCACAAAAAGAAAAGCCCCGCACATCGATCGATGCCGGGGCTTGTTGAAGCACTGCCGCGCTGCTCTACGCGACGACTTCGATATCCGGGTGAAAACGCGCGGACGCCTGTTCGATGTGGTCGTAGCCCACTCGGAATGACGTTGCAGTCAGCGGCCGGTCACTGAATGCGGTTAGCACAGGGTGCGTTACCACATTGATGTGCGAGAACTGTTTCAGCTTCAACAGCCGCGGCAACAAATCGGGCCGCCGAGCAACGAAGTCCGTAGGACGAGACCAGTCGTACTGATTCTCGGCAGACGCCCCCTCTTCGTCCTTGACCCACTTCTTCCAGTGTTCAGCGATCTCGGCGATCAGGCTCTTGGAAACCCGGAACAGATTGAGCACGTCGTGTTCTGCCACAAGCTCGGGCGGAAGCACTTTGGTATAAATCGGTTGCGTGAAGCCAACCAGAAGATCGATGACGATCATTTCAAGCCGTTTGGCATCCGCGTGCTGGCGAGCGTACATCAAGCCATCGAGGCGTTGATGCCCAGACAGGCCAGTCGTATAGCCCCGTATCGACCGGGACAGCGGCAATGTGATGTCCTTAACGCTGATGCGTGCAGGAACACTGCCGGACTTGTAGAAGAGCACCACCGTCACATCGATACCAGGGCGCTTCGTTTTTATCATCACCCTTCCCCTAACCTTCTTTAGCTCTCACGACGCCATGACCCCCGCGACAGCGGATCGCGAATACCTGCTCGTTCCGCGACCTCCATCGCCACGCTTTCAAGCACGTTTCGCTTCTTCTTGCCCGACTCGGTAGGCAGGCGATCCAGCGCCTCCAAAAGGCGCTCCACCGGCTTGCTCACGTTACCTTGCCCATTCACCCACCGGTACACCGCTGCCGCCTCACGGCCAGTGGCTCCGGCAAAGCTCTTTTTGTCCTTTGGGTTATCCGGATCGTAGCCAAGATTGACCATGCGCTCCCGAATATTGATAACGCGCGTGATGGGCATCGTTTCCTTGGGATACCGCTCGTAGAGAGTGAGAAGCGCACACACGGTCGCATCTTCAACTTCTTTGTCCGGTCGCTTCTGAAGCTCAGCCCATGTTGCACGCTGCAAACCGAGCAGTTCGCATGCTGCGCTGATGGTGAGGCCATACTTTGTCCGCCACTTTTCCAGATCAAGTGACCGGATCGGTCCTTCCTTCAATTTTTGACTCATAGTTTCGGCGCAGGCTTGGAAGCACTGTCTTTCTTGAAGAAGTCGCCCAGGTCATCCCCATGCGCATCCGCTTCTAACTCGAACTCCGCCTCGTCACTCAACACAGCGTCAACGACGACAGACTGCGCGATCTCCTGCGCCTGCTCCGGTTCGATCACGCCCTGCTCAACGAGCAAATCCACTGCCCCGATAACGGCTGGTGACAAAGGTTCGCCTTCAATCGGAGTGTAGTCCGCAGGCACCTTCGCATCCGTCGACTGACGGTAGTCGGCCATCGAAACGACGTTTGCCGACGCGTCCGGCGACACGCGTTCAGGCATTGCATCGGCCGGCTGCGCCGCCACCGCTTCCGCCTTGAACAGGAATTCCGTGTCGAGACCTTGCGCTGCAACCACAGCAGCAAGTTCCTCGCGGGTATAAGCCCCGGACTCGATTGCATGAGCGCAGATCGTGCCACGCGCTTTCGCGAGCGCGGCAAGCGCCGATTCCAACCGCTTCAACTCGGCGACATGCCCACGGATTTCAGAGTTGGGATCTACGCGATCTGCGATTGCCCCACCACCGCTCTCGAGATCGGCGCGGAACAGCGTCAACGCCGTTTCCTTGTCGATGCCGTATTCATTGGCAAACGGCTCGATCATTTCCTCAATCTGTCTGCGAAGCTCGACGCGGACCTCTCGCATCTGGCGGGTGTCGCCAAAGTTCTGCTGCAAGAACACGCGAAATGCCTGGCGACGACCAAGCTCGGGCATTGCGAGAGCCGACTTCAGAGAGTTCGGAAGCGTATCGCCGACCGCCACATTGACCATCTCATCGATGGTCTGCCGGACACGTTCCAGACTGGATTCTGGCAATCCGTCGATCACGAGTTCCTGTTCGGTCTCGGACATGGCCGGCAACGGGCCGCCCTGGGACGGCACTGAGAAGCCATCCTGACGACTATTGTCTTCAACCGAGGAAGCGAAAAACTTGGAGGGGAGGATGGCCCGGCAGAGGCGGGCAAAGAACTGCCTGATTGCGGCAATCAGGCGCAGAAACAGACCATCATCGTCAGATGCCACACCAGGCGCGGCTTGCGCCCGTGCTGACAGTGCCGCCTTGTTGACATGAAGCGCCCCGCCAACTAGGGTTGCGATCGGTTTCTGGCTGAAAAATGACGGTGCCGAGGTTGCGCCGCCAGGAATTGGACCTTGTCCCGCAACACTGGAAACCATGCGGTACTCCGTTGTGGATTATGTATCGCATTGATTATACGCATCTAAGAGTGCATTGCACACAACCAGTAGACCATCCGTAAGTGGGTAATTTCCCGCAACATTTTGTATGACCTGAGTGTGCGTTACCGCACCGACCGGTCGGAAACCGTTTGCGCACCCCCGCTGCCTTACTTCGTGCGCCAGAAGACGACCCGTCCCCGCACGTCGGTATGGGTGAAATTTCGCGTGTAAAAGCCGACGCCGCCTTGCTGAGACAGGTAGGCGAGCCGCCCCATGTACTCGCTTGAAACGGAAGGTGAACTGAAGTCGCCCGCGCGGAACACCATGTTGGCGTCAGGAAGGTGATAGGAGGCAAGCGCCCCTTCATAGTGGTCGTTTGTCGCCTTGGTCCTGAGTCCGGAGTGGATATCGAAACGGGCATGCGTCCCATAGGCCGCAAGCCACGCCTGCATCCACGACCACTGTTGCAGAAGCGACCAAGCGGGCGTCCCAACCACACCCGCCCTCACATCGCGAAGCATCCAGCAGATGGTCCGGAATCCTTCATCGGTCGAGTAGTCGATCTTCGCCTCGTCTGCGCCTCGGCGAACCCACAGCAGCGTAGGCACGGCCTGGCCGGCCTGGTTACTCGCCTGCACGGGCTTGACCAAAGGTGCCAGTGCCGCGGAGGCAACGAACGCCTTGCAAAACTCTCTTCGCGTGATCATCAATTCACCCTGCTTGCCGACCGGCTGATCGTTGCCTCGATGTTGCTGAACATGCTGTCCAGATCCGCTTCCGACATCTCGTCCACCGGCTTCGTCCATTTCAGTTGAGCGGAGATCTCGGCCTCCGTGGTCTTCATGGATTCAACCGGGTTTTCGCTACCGAGCGCCTCTTCGATCTTCACCAAGGTTTCGGCCGTCTTCTCCGTGAAGCCGATCACAACCTCTTTCGCTTGCCGTTCGCCGATGTTCGCCGCGAGCACTGCGTCAAGATCTTCAACCACCTCCTCTGCAAATGCAGCGGTTGGCGGCTGCTCGACCTTGTTCGTCACTGGATCGTCCTCCGCCTTAGCGACAGCGGCAACACCATCCACTACACCCTCGGCGTCAGGCGCCTGGAACCGCCGCAGGAAAGCATCCAGATCATCGTCCGCAGCCGGCACGCCATCCATCGGATCGGGAACCGGTTCAGCCCTCTTCGAAGCAGCCGACGCGCCAGCGCTCGCCGGCGGGCCGGCCTCGGCCGCATCGTAGTCGGACGGCACGAACGCGGCAGGATCAGCCTTCGTCGCGTCGGATGGTGCCTCGGTAAATTGACGAACCAAATCCTCGAAGGATTCGCCTCCCTTCGCTTTCTCCTGCAACGGCGGATCGTGATAGACCGGATTCCGCGTCCCATCCTGCACAGCGGGATCTCCGCTCGCTGGACGTGCGAAAGCCATTGGTGCATCTTCCTCGCCCGGTGCTTCCATGGGCGGCGCATCATCAAGCGTCGACGGATCGACCTCAATTGGCTCCCAATACCGGCCGGCCTCATCGGCCTTGTGCTTACGCATCGCCGCGACGGCCGCGACGTAATATGCAATGCCGCGGTTGATCGCCGTCTCGTTCGGATTGTGAGTTTCGATCGCGCGGTAGGTGTCGAGCAAAGCATCCGCAATCGGATCGATCGTTCCAATGTAGGTCGGCGCGCGACCGAGCCGGATCTTCTTCATGATCCGATCGATCGTGGTGAATCGGGCGTCCGCCTGGTCGATCGGCTTCAGCTTTTCGTTCAGATCTTCCCGCTTGGGCCGATCGACCTGCAGGAAGCGGTTGAGCCTGAACGGCAGATCGGAAAATTTGGTCGAGAAGAACCACGTGAAGCTGCGCGCGCGCGTCACCTGATCCTTGAAGACCAGGACGCCCTGCATTTCCTTGAGCGCCTTCAACTCCTGCAATTCGATGCGATCACGCCGCTGGATAGAACCGGTAAGGTTCTGCCTGTAATTCGTGGAGGTGAAGTTGTTCACCGACCCCTCATAGGAGCCAGTTTCAACGGTAATCGCCTGACCCGCGACCTTCTTGAAGACATCGAGTGTCTTGTCGGGATCTTCGAGTGCCAACGTGTACTTGATCTTCGTGTTGGCGATCATCGAATCGACTTCTTCCTTGTTCTCTCCTTTTGCCATTGCGGCAATGTCCTGCCCCGCTGCGATCATCATGAAGCCCAGGCTTCGAGCCTGCGCGAACATGAGCGCGATACCTTCGGCAAAGTAGTAGCCGAGTTCGTCCATCGTGATGATGTACGGTGCCGGAGACTTCGTGGCCTTCGTATCGATGATGTCCTTGTACGTCCCTTCGAGCTTATGCCCGAGGTTCATCGCCATCATCAATCGAATGCTCGACACAACGAGCTTACCGAGGTTCGCCGCCTCCTGAGACGACTTCTCCAGCGTCGGAATCATGACCACGAGAATGCGCCGGTTCAGCAGCACATCCATCATGTCCACTTCGGAATACTTGTCCTTGAAAATGTACCCGTAGGTGTCCATCAGCATGGACAGCGTGCGGGCATACTGGCCGGTCAAGTAACCGTGCTGATCCCATACGGTTTGATCCCACTTGTCCGGCTTGTCCGCCTGATCCGGCTTGAAGCCCGGCAGACCAGTTTCCAGGTATGCCTTGATCGGTAGGAACGCGAACTCAGGAATCTCTCCTTTCTTGCCCTTCAGGTACAGCTTCACGAGGTTCGGCAGCGCCAGGTATTCCCGGATCACCCCGATCGAAAGCGTGATGTTGCCAACCGCGCGCTCGTAGCAAAGCGTCCGAATGAGCGCGTCCATCATGTTGACGGCCTTCTGCTGCCACTGCGCGCCATCGCCGCTTGCCTTCGGTAGAAGGGACGACGAGAGTTGAGACAGGAAGTCCGGACCACCCTCGAACCATGGGTTCGTACCGTTTGAAGTCTTTTCGGTGGACTTCTTTTTCTTGTACGGGTCCGCTCCGCCCGTCATGAAGTTCAAGACGAGGTAATCGTCCTCGCGCCCGACGCGGCGGCACAACGACCACACTGCGGCGTGCAGGCTCGAATCGGCCTTGCCATCCGAATAGAAGAATCCAGAACCCCACGCAAGAGCGTTGAAACACAGACTCAGCAAGGTCACCGTCTTACCGGAGCCCGTGGTTCCCATCAAAAGCATATGGGTCCGGGCATCGGAATCGGTCACCCATAGCTCTTTGAGGTGCTCCGCTCTATCGATCGAGCGCTGGTTCCCGAGATACAGGATGCCGGCAGCCTCGTTCCGCTCGACAATTTCGCCCTTTCCCTTTGGATTCGGTTTCTCGACATCGAGTGAAGGATCGATACCACCCAAGTCCTTCGGATAGCGCATCGGCATTTCGTGCCGCTGCCACGAGAACCAGATTTGCAGCAACACCATGACAATGGTGATCGGCAACCAGACGAAGGCCAGAACGCACGCCAACACCGCCATCGAGATCTGGAAGCGCGCATAGGTGCGCGGGTGCGTCAACGATCCGCCGACACGTTCGAGGAACGTGCGCGGATCTAGCGTGATACGCCGTTGCGATAACTCCTGGCGTTGCGAGGTGCCGTATTGTTGTGCCATGCGCCGGTCGATTCGTGTCGGTTGCTCGCGCGGGTTTTACTTCTCGGCAGCTTGCAGCCGAATCATCTTGGCCGGGGCCCCTTCCGGGAAGATGAATCCCGTCCCGCTAACGACGCGCGGCGTCGAATTGAAGCCGAGACGCTCGAACTGCTGCATATTCGCCTTCACGCCCGTGTAGCCAGCAAGACAATCGCTGCCCGCCGGGAACATCACCCCACCGACTGCGCCGCCCCACGCTTCCTGTTGATCCTTGGCACAGAGTGCATTGGCCGCGGCCTTGCCGTGGTCGTCCCCCTGATAGGCAACCGGCAACACGTATACGGAAAAGTCCTTTGCCAGATCGTTGATGTGTGCTTCGAACTGCTTGCAGGCCGGACAGTTCGGGTCCGAGTACACATAAAGGGTCTTCTCGGGCGGCTGGTTGTCCAGCCCGAAGTGAATCGACGCCATCTGCGAGGCGGTTGACACTACGGCAGCATTCGCCGCATCAGAAATGGGCGCGGTAGCGCTCGCGGCCGGCTGCGCCCCTTGCTGTTGCGAAGTGTTCTGTCCGGCCTGCGGGCCGCCCATCGTCCCCGCTGCGCGCATGATTGCATTCAGTGCTTCGAGAGATCCGTTATGAGAGTCGAGATAGCGCACCATCGCCATCCCCACGGCCAGCACGATAAACGGCACACCGACATATCGCAGGAAGGTTCGCCAGGCACGCTTGCGCCGCTCATTGACCACGTACCGACGAAGCGATCGATGTACCATCGACCATGCCGCGTCGGCTTCGTCCTTCGTATGAAAGCGCTCCAGAATCACGATCTTCTCGTCACCGGCAACCTCGCTGACGAACGTCAGCGCATGCATCGCATCGCCCTCGTCCCCTTCCTTCTGTTGCGCCGACGACACCACGAACGCTCCCGTAGCCGCCGCGTCGCCACTCGCGTACTTGGTGCGTGAAATTGCCTTGATGAAGCCGGTCTGCATGAACGACATAAACACCGTTCCGTCCGGTTCTATCAGCACACAATCTTTCGGCATCGGGGCGTTTCTTTCAAGGCTGAGTCTCATTTGGATTCCTTAGCGTAAATTCGTTTTTCGTCGGTGCATCAAGGATGCCGGTCTCTTCAAGGTATTGCTGGATACCCCTGACCGCATCGTCAACGTGTGGATCAGTAAGCACGCAGTTGTTGTCCCACGCTACTTCCTCCGCTTGCATTTGGTTGAAGACGCCGGCCGACTCCATGAACGGCACCTTCCGACCTGCGGTATTCAGCGGATACCAAAGAGCGCGATCCAGTGGCTTGAGCCAAATGAAGTTTGACGACGGCAGCACCCCCATCTGCCTGGACTCTATAAGCAGCGCCATCAGAAGCGTCCTCGGATACGGATGCTTCATCAGCCACTTCTTCGCCGGCTTCGCGCTCGCGCACCGCTCGAACGCTTCGCGCGCCAACGAAAAATCTGGCCTCGATCTGACGTTGATCGCGCTGTAGTTAAGTGCGTCAATCAACGCCTGCGAAGCCTTCGTGTCCTTGAAGAACACGCGCAGTCCGAAAATCGCGAACAGAGCTTTCTCGTGTGCTTTCAGTTTCGATAGCGACTTAACTGGCTTGCCTAACTGCCCCACCAGCAGATCTCTCGTCCGCTCGACCTCCAGCCGCTCATTAACGATCAACCCATTCTCGGCAACCCACTCTTCGGGATGCATGGATGAGGCCCATTCAGGCGAAGGATCGTCAATAAGGTCGCGCTTAAGGATGGGCGCGACCGCAGAGAAGGACTTGCTCTGTACCTCAAGCAGCGATTGCACGGTATGGACGCGCGTTGCGAGAACGATCGGATGCCTCGAAGCTTTCCACGCGATCCAAACGCTCAATCCAATGGGGATCACGACATAGAACGCGCCGATTTGCCATCCAAGAATGAATACTTCCTTGAATGTCATCACTCGCGCGTAGCGAAAATAGAGAACCAGCCGCCCCTTTAGCTCGTCGGCCGTGTCCGAAAGGTACGAAATCGGCAAGACTTCATAAGCCTTCCAGATCAGCAGCTTTTGAGTGATCACCTCGTGCTTGAGGTGCCACATCAGCACCATCGCGACACCGATAATGATGAACGACAGGATGATGAGCGGAGCCGAGCTACGATTGCTTACCTGATCTGGCATCCGAACCTCTCTGCTTCAGTGGCAACCTTTCTGACGTACCTGTCATGTTCTCCGGGGGTCCGGCTGTGGTAACGCCCAACGCCAGTCCAGAAGTCACCGGACGCGTTGATCTCGTATCGGATGATGTAGGCCGCACCATTCACCGCTAAACATGCGTTGTTGGAAAACTGCGTCGCAGAAATGCCGAAGTTCCGCTGGAAATAGTTGATCCACACCGTGTTGATCTGCGTGACGCCATAGTCTTTCGTGCCGTTACGGTTGGCGCGCACGAGGCCGGGGTTCAGATTTCCCGACGACTCGACTTCGTGGACCGCACGCAGGATGCAGGACGGAACCGAGTATTTCTGTTCGGCCTGTACTACGCACGCCTGAAATGACTGCTCCTGAACAGGGAACGGCATATATGGCATCGCTATTGCCTCGCTTCGATTTCGGCGATGCAAGCGAGCACGTTTTCGATCTTCTCAGGACTGAAAATCATGGCGTACTCCCCGCCCTTGCGAATCAGATCGAGCCGTTGATTTGCTTCCGGCAACGTCTCGATGTGATGCGGCCACTTCAGTTCGATCTCTATTGCTACCGGAATCGCTTCGCTGAACGGGACCAGCCGGAAAAACGCGTTCAGTTCTGCGTGACACGCCTCCATCTGGTCGCGATCCATCGCCCTGACGATCTCGACCATACGAACGGCCGCCGACCGTACAGCCTTGCTCGGCTTTGCCGTGTCGTATCCATGTGCATCATCAATTCGGCGCGCAACCATTCGACCGACTTCGGAAGTGATCAGATCGATCAGGTCGCTGCGCGGGTTTCCAAGGCCACGGACCATTGTGCTAGGATCGGTTTACGGATTGCGTATGGTATCGATGATACGCAATTCAGTCAATTTTTTGCCTACCAGTCAAGGAGGTGCCAGTGAATGCCCCGATCAAACCCAAGCTGAAGCCTCGTCCCGAGCGGCCCGCCAATACCCAATCGACGCCGATCATCAAGCCGTCCGCGATTGCCCGCGTGGCCGTTTCTGAACTGGAACGCGGCGAGACCGAAGGACTGAATCACCTGGCCACGCTTGGCGGTCTCGGACTCCTCGCCGAGATTGCCCACGTCGGCGAGCACATCGCCGGCTCGTCCCAAACCGTCGTGTCTGACAACACCGCCAAAGCGATCGACCCGCGAGACCAGATCGACCCCCGCAAGCGCTTCATCCCCCGATAAGTCGCGAAACTCTGCCTCGCTCCCTCGTTCCCGGAAAAACAACACGCAATAAAATGGCTGCGCTCCATGGCGCGGCCCCATCACCGCGGGCATTCGCGCCGTCGTCTAGCGCGGCCTCCTAGACTCGGGCCCGCGACTCGCCCCTTCGCCACTTGGCGATTCACAATCGTTTGACGTATGATCTACCTTGACATAATGAATCGGATTTTGTAGATTACGTATCGTTGTATCTATACAGAATCTTTTGAGCCGCCTCGGGAGCATTGCTCATGTCCGAAACCACTTCACTAGCACGTAAAAGCGTCCATCGCAGCGCCAAGATCATCGACACGTCCACGGAGATCCTCTCCGCAGAACCGCGGGACGACGAAAAGGCTTTCGGCGCAAAGTGCCTGGTCTCGGCTTCGCTCCCGTACCGCAATCCCAAGCCCGAGCAGCTCACAAATGGTGCCTGGGTTCGGAAGAACGGCGACTACACCCTGTGGATTCAGGGCGATCCGCTCAAGGGCATTCCCTTCGGCACATACCCACGCCTGTTCGTTATCTGGCTGACGTCGGAAGCCGTTCGAACGGGCAGCCGGCGTATCAGCACCGGTGGCAACTTCGCCGAGTTCTGCCGCAAACTGAATATCGACCGCAGTAGGGGAAAGAACGGCGCCGGCCGCCGCCTCATCGATCAGGCAGATCGTCTTCTCAACGCGCGGGCAGCCTTCATCACCGGCGACCTGGACACGGCGAAGATGAAGAGGACAGACCTCTTGCAATTCGCCGAAGATTTCACGCTGTTTTTTGATCAAAACGAAAACGAGCGTCAGGATTCGCTGTTCCAAAGCGAGATCACCCTGACTGAGAAGTTTTTCAACGAGATCACCGCGCATTGCATACCGCTGGACCTCCGGGCAGTCCTCGCACTACAGCAATCGCCGCTTGAACTGGACATCTACCAGTGGCTCGCCTACCGGATGTTCTCGCTGAAAACCTCCTCGCGCCCGACATGGCAGCAGCTTTATAACCAGTTCGGCTCGAGCTACGGGCGTCTGCGCGACTTCCGCGCTGACTTCCTCAAGGCCCTGAACTCGGTCAAGGCTGTCTACCCACGGCTCAACGTGGACTACAGCGACAGTGGCCTCGTTCTCCTGCCCTCTCCCACCCCGGTCGCCCCCCGCCTCGAAGTCGTCAACCGCTGACTCACTGAGTTCCTGAGGTTATTTAGTCGCGCCCCCCGCGCGACTCGTTCCCTATTGTGCGCCCGCTCCGCAGCGTCCCTGCGCGAGAGTGGGCGCTCACCCTCCGTCCTTCCAGTCGAAAGCAAGCACTCACGCAGTTTCGGTGAGGTTATTTGGTCGCGCCTACCCTTCCGAAGACGGGTGACGCAGAATCGACGCACTTTCGACGCACCCAAGCTTACGGTCCGTGCCGACAATTTGAGGTTATTTGGTCGCGCCTTTCCACGAAAGGCGAGGTTATTTGGTCGCGCTTGGCCCCTTGGGGTTATTTGGTCGCGCCCTGCTTGAGGTTATTTGGTCGCGCAACGGGGACTTGAGGTTACTTGGTCGCGCCGGGGTTATCTGGTCGCGCCCTTGCCTGAGGCTGGTTGAGGTTATCTGGTCGCGCCTCCCTCTGTGGATAAACCCTGTGGACAGGCCGATTTATTCAGGGTTAATTGGTCGCGCCGTTACGAGTTATCCGAGGTGAATTGGTCGCACTCTTGAGGTGAATTGGTCGCGGGCATGGGGTGAATTGGTCGCGCTCTTGAGGTGAATTGGTCGCGCCGATCACCCGCAAACCCTTGCCAGTATTGGGTTTGCAGCGGCCTCAAGTAGTTTACGCCTATAGGTTTACCCTATTGGTTTACAAGTATTTATCTCTATGCAACTAGTAAGGCCAAGTTTTCAGTGCATAAGTCGGTGGTCTGCTGGCCTATGGATATGTGGACAGCCCTGCTTCGCAGGGTTCCCGCCTAACCGCTTCGCGGTTCCCTGTTGACAAGGCTGGACAACCCTCCGGGTTGCCCATCCCTTGCCAACAGGTCGGCGGCTGTCGCACAGATCCACAGGCTTCGACCACGAATGAGATAGAAAACCTTGACCCCGATCGCAAAGTGACACGAGGGCGCGACTTGAGAGAGCCTCCAAAATGGCCGGCAGGCCGATCCTAGCGGTGTCTGAAGGGGAAGGGATGGATGAAGCGCTCCGAAGCCCGCCTAGAACGTTCTACGCAGCGTATGGACGATACAGAACTACGCGAATTGCTGTGATTTGCTAAATTGGATGTTGCGAGGTCCGAAAACCTTGCGCTATAGTTCAAACAAAGCCGATCGTTCGGCACATCGCAGGAGCGAAAAATGGACGCAGTGATCTTCGGTCGGGCGCAAGCGGCAGCACAGACAGCGCAGCAATGGAAGGCATACGCCGAGGATCTCGAGCGGCAGCTTCAGAACGCCTTGGCTAACAAGGCGGGCATGGAAGCCGTCAAGGACGCGGCAATCAAGGAACTGGCGCGCGTTGACTCGCGAAACTACCTGCTCGTGCAGCAAAACCGCCAGCGGATCTTCAGCACAGCGTTCAACTCGGCCGCGAGCGGCCGGCGCGCTGCCTAAGCAATTCGGCACGAAATGAAAAAGCCCGGCGAGCCGGGCTTTTGTTTTTTGGACGGACGAATTTAGGCTTGGTCTTGGCCGAGCGCACTCGGTGCGCGAGGCGTGGGACCGTTCGGTGTCCCGAGGCTCGTTCCCAGGCCGCGGGCATTGCTGCCACCGTGATTCACGCCGGTGCCGAAGAGACGGTTCACTCGATCTTCCAGTTCCGGCATCCTCGATGCCATCTGACCGCCCACCCAGGAGAACACCTGGTCAGGAACAATGTGGATCAGGCTGAACGTGCTGTTGCACAGCGTCTGGCACATACCGACATAGAGCACGATGTAGCCGATGATGCTCACGAGGCCCGTGACGGAATCGTACTGCGCATTTTGCATGGCGACGCCGAACATCGTGTTCAGCAGTGTTCCAAGTACCACGATGCCGGCTCCCGCGAGGACGAAGCCGATCTCCATGAATACCGGCCGGAACATGACGTTGAGCAAAAAGACGTAGCCATGTGTCGGCCGCTGGCCCATACCCTCCCCTTCGCCGTCGAGGTGCGTCATCGCCCATAGGGGCGACGCAACCATCGACTCGCCAACGACGGCGTACCACGACAAGACGCCGCTGAACCAGATGATGAACGGAAGCATCGGAATGTAGATCGACAGCATCGCGCCAAAGAAGAACAGCGTGATGCACATGATCACGATAAACGGTGCCAATGCATTAAGGACTCCTTTTGCCGCGCCCTTGGCTGCCCCGAGCATGCCACCAGTCGCCACGTCACCGACAACGCCAAGAACAGTGCCTACATTGGACTCCGAAGCACCCTCCAATCCCTTCACTACGGCATACGCACCAAGCGCGAACCAGCCAGCATCAAGAATGTAGTCGCCGAGATTCTTCATGCCTATGAGCGGATTGGTCGCCCCCCCCGGCCCTTGGCCCGTGTTCAGATTGATAGCCATCTTTACAAGCTGCTGGCCTGGAAAGATTTTCGTGATCAAATTCTTCGGGTCCGTTGTACCTGTGGTCAGGTCACTGACCATGCTTTGCGTGGTCGATGTCGATGCGCCCTGTTGGTTTTGCTGCTCGTATGCTGCGCTTACCTTGCGGTATAGCTGCGGGTACGGCATGTTGTGGGGATCAGTGCCGGGTACGGCTGCGGCCGTCGCGTTTGCAAGTGCAGTTACTTGCGAGTTCGCCTGGGCGAAAGTTTGATACCAAGCGCCCATCATGATCCAGCCGTCGCGTTTCAGGTTCGACTGGATTACGCTCGACAATCCGCTGATCGCATTCGAGGAATTCGATATCGCATCCGAAATCGTCTTCTCGTACTGGAGCGCGGCTTGGTTGATCGTGTTCTGAGGATCGGCCGGCTGGCTTTGCCCATTCACGGCCGACACGTAAGCTTGCGCCGCGGATGATAACGTGGACTGGAGCGTGGTCAGCGCGCTCTGATGAGCGCTCAGCATCTGCGAGTTGATCGAGCCGGGGTCGAGCGAATAGACGGCCATACCATCTGACGACGGTAGCGTGGACGGCTTCGCAATTCTGATCTCAGCACCGCCGCACGAGAGTCCTCGCTGGTTCATGAGCACGACCTTGTTGCTCGTCGTGATCGCGTTGAAATTTTCAGCCGCATCGACAGACACACCGCTGTCGTTCGGCATGTTGGCGATTGCCGTGTTCGCAGCTTGCGCGCAAAGGTTCGCTTCAAAGAGAGCCTTCGCGAGTGTGGTCGCCTGCGGCGAAGCTGGCGCTGCGATCATCGATCCGCCACTGTTGAGCACGGAGACCGCGGCGTCGAGCGACAGATTCGCGATCCCAACGCCAATCATGGTCCCCCACAACATCACCATCTGCGCGCCGCAATAACCACCGAAGATCGGCACCAGGCCCGTGAACCCGACGCCCATGCGGATGATGAACCAAGGGGACGATTTCTTCTGCCCCATGAACTCGCCATCCTGTCCGGTCGCGATCATTGCGGAGCCGAAGTGATACATGGCCCAAACCGCGCCGACCGCGAGCATGCATGCGTTCAGCACGAGGAACAGTTGAGCAATCATGCCGCCCGATCCACCGCCGGCCGCAAGCGGGTTGTGTACCACCGACCCGTAGACCAGTTCCAGCAGCGACATGGACTTGTCGCCGCCACGGTTCGCCGCGTTCTGAATGTCGCCCATGGAAACGGACGATTGAGCAGACGCGGCCATGGAGACCGCGAACAAGCTGAACGCTGTCGCTCTTGCTCCCCACCTTCTTCGTAATGGCTTCATTGGTCTTCCTCTTGTGTATCGATATAACGATACGAATATATCAGGGCATGAGATCGCCTAGAAAAGGCGGGGATTCAGAATCTGCTTCAGCACGCCGCGCGTGGCGAAGAACTTGCGGAAACCGCCAAGCGGTTCGTCGGGTGCCGCCTTTCCGGTTTCCAACTGCCACAGACGGTGCTCGTACTTGACGGCGAGCATCAGGCAAAACAGTACGAACAGCCCGCCGAGGAATGTGCCGAAGTAGTTCCCCCCCAACGTGCTGCCGAACAGGAATGCCGCCGAAACGGTGGCGATAGCAAGGAAGAAGCGTTTGTGTCTCACGCAGGACAGTTCGATCGCCTCGAGCGGCAGGGACTCGGGCGTCCGTTTCGCAAGGGCCTCCCTGTACGTGACGACGTGCGGGTCTTTGCGCTGCTCCGCTAGTTGCCGGTTCCGGTCCGCAAGGGTCTTGGCCCCCAACTGGATGGTCTGCTTCAGCGATGCTGCTGCCTTGTAGATTGGGTAACCAGGGACAAGCGAAAGCAGTCCGAAACGGACTACCTTTCCTGCCCGGCTACGTTGCTTTCGATCGCTCATGCCGCGCGCTCCGTTTGCGTGTCGAGGTGGTACTTCACGATGAGTTCGTTGGCAACCGTATCAATGATGTTGTCATCATCCTTCGCGCCCTGTTCAGCCTGGCGCGCTTCCATGTACCCCGCTGCGCTTCCACTCGGAAATTCCTTGGCGAGGATCTTTCGTGCTAGCGCGGGCGGCATGCGCTTATAGAGCCGTCGCCGCAGGCCAACGTCCTTCGCAGTGGTCGAGAAGGCCCACAACTCGATTGCACCTGGTGCATTGTGAAGCACCTGCGTAACCACTCCGGTCTTCGTTTGATGCCACACGAGGAACTTGCCAGCGCCGCGGACATCACGCTGCAAAGCTGCGATCGCCGAATCCGATAGACCAAACATCTCCTTCGCCTCTTTGCGCGATTTCTGGCTGCCGGCGTTCATGATGTAGACCGAGAAAGCCGATTCGGTAATCGATTCACCGTCCGTCTCGAAGTCGGTCATGAACTGAGACGCGAGCGACACTCGGATGCCGTGCTTGCGGCCTTCGCGGCGATCGAGCGAGAGCAGACGCCGAATGGATTTCTTCCCCGCTGTCCGGTGAAGTTCGTCCATGCACATCGCTTTCATCTCGTCCTTGATGTCCTCGTACTTTTGCTTGTGCGTCTCGTGGTAGATCGAGGGGGCAAGCTCGGAAATGTCTTCCGGCAGGTAGTATTGCCGTGCCGCGATCTGACGCGCGAAGACGAACATGATCTCTGCCCGCCGCTCGCCCGTCTCGCCGGAACCCCGTGTGACCTCTTCCAGGTCGAGCGCCACCACACGCGACTGATCGCTCAATTCGAAACGCGTGTGCGAGGCGATGATCGGGAAGTCGCGGAGCGCAGACGTAATGACCATGCCCATGGCGTCCAGCAGATCCATCCCGTTCTCAACCTTTGCCTTCGAGTCTTCCTTCGGCGAAAAGATCGAGCGAACGCTCTCCGCGCCGAGCGCTTCGATAACGTCCGAGAGGACCGGGACGGCGAACCGTTGGGCCAGTCGCGCCTCACGCGTTTTGCCTGCGACGGTCAGTGCGTCGGTCACGTTCCACCAGGAGGTGTATTCGTCGTGGTGGAAGCCGATCGCGTCCAGCGCAACATCGACCTCTGCATCGATCGTCGGCTCGTAACGCTTCTCCGAGCCGGGCGAGGCATACTTCTGATACACCTCGTCCACGAGCATGCCGGACAGTTCCGGTGCATTTGCGTAGGGTTCCTTCTTACCGACCGGAGTCGCGAGCGCGGTCAACAACGACACCAGATACTCGCGATCCATTTCGGTCGGATGCCGGCAACCAGGCAACGTATCAAACGGATTGATCGCGAATTCAGCATTGTTCTTGAGTCGAATGTAGATGGCTTCATGCTTCCGGTCGTCCGGCAACGCATTTTGCAGAAGCTCGATGAGACCACTCGAACTCACACCCACGTCGATGATGGTGATCAGCGGCAGGCGGCGAAGGCCGGGAGAAAGGATCGCGCCCAGATTGAGCGTGTTGAGCCACACTGACTTGCCCGACCCCATGATTGCCCAAATCAGGTCAATCCAGGCGGTCTGCAACGAAGAGTTCGGCTGGAAGGGATACACCTTTCCGTCCAGGGTCCGAAGCAGAATCGAGCCACCGGCATACCACGGTGACGCCGCGCGTTGAATTGGCAACAGGCGAACGATATCCGACAAAGGGGGAATCAGCTTAGGCGCGATTGACCTGTCGGAAAACCCCGGAATGGTCGATGCAAGACCTTCGATAGGATCGCCAGTGTCGGTGCTGATCTGTGCGACACCCCAACCCTGCATGGCGCTCACCAGTGCCGATAGCCGGTCCTCGCACGTCTTCTTGTCCGGTCCCCAGGTCGAAGCAGTGATTCGAACCGTGACGATGCATTCATTGTTTTGTCGAGCCTGCTCGATCGCGTCGAATGAGCGCTTGATGGCCTTGTTCGTGCTGCCCAAGAACCCGATAACGCTGACCATCACGTTCTTGAATTTGTTCGCTTCGAGCCCGCCCGGCTCGATCGAGAATTTGATCCGCCAGGGAATGTCTTTCCCAACGCGGTTGAACAGCATCATGAAATCGTGGATCTCCTGCGGACCGACCTCCATGTATGCCGAGCCGTGATACTCGCCGTTGACGTATACGAAGTCGCCATCGGTGTGAATCTTCCCGGAGCACATCTGTTCCTGAAGCTTCGGCAGGTAGTAGCTACTTGGGGAACCGTTGCGGATATCGCGAGGAGTGAACTTGTCGCCAGGCAGTACAGGCTTCCACTTGTGATCCGTGCGGCGGCGATCGAATGACTGACGGATCGCTCTCGCCGCTTGATGCGTTGAGAGTCTTTCCACGTGAAGCTTCGCGTGCAAGAAGTCACGTTCCATCGCGTCGAGAAACGTCTCGTGCCGATGCAACAGCCCCTTCAAAATAGCGGTAACGGACTGTGCCTCAAGCATCGGCTGCACCTTGTTTTCCTTGATGCGCAGCTTGTGTGTCTCCATCTCCCGGTTAAGCTCATCGGGAGCCATCGAAGACAAGTGTGTGTAAAGCATCACATAGCACGATTCATGCGAGCACAGATCGGCCACGCGATCGCACCGATCATCGAGCATGTCCTTCAGGTCGAGTCCGATGCGATCGCACGTGTCGTAGGCCGGCTGCATCAGATTCTTGACCTTCGACCGGATCATGTCCGGATCGCGCTCAAACGAGATCTCCACCGAATGGCCGGCTTTCTGGAAGTATGAGGTCATTGCACGACGCAGATCGTCAGTGATCTGCTCGAACTCGGCGTCACCTACTACGTCCATCGAACCCGTCAGTTCGAAGACCGTCAGCATCGCGCATTGCCGTGTGATGAGGATGTACGGTCGCGCTCCTTTCGGGTCCATCGCTGCCATCTGCTTCGCACGCGGATCGTCGGGATCAAGGCCAATGGCCGTCTCAAGCTGGCAGTACGACGGAAGATCTGCACCGAGGGCGTGGCTCGATACCCACGCAATAAGCGACTCAACGTTGTCCAGAATGGTTGATACGATGGTCATGTATTCGATCTCCGACGCATGATTTCGTGACGCATGGTTTGAACTGCTTTCGTTTCTGTTAGGACTCTTGCTATATCGGGATCGGCGGTTGCTGACTTGCTGATCACCATCGTCGCGTGCATCGCTCGGTCGGACATAGGCAATTCTGCGATCTTGTCCAACCTGAGCAAATCTCCCGAGCGAATCGCCGCGGCGCACATCACCTCGGCCAGCATGGCGAAGTCGAGAGGTTCGTTATCCGGTGGCTGCATGGACGTCGTCCTCCTGGATGATGCGGTTGAAGTTCGGACAGACCAATTGGTTTTCGACTGCGAACTCAAGCGCGTGCAAAAGCTCCGAGCGAAGCAAACGAACCCGCACTGCGCCGGCAGAGTAACCAGTGACGGTAAAGCCCTGATCGAGGGCCTTCCTCGCGAGCGAAAAGCACAACGCGCGATCAGCCGCTCGAAGCCACACGGCCCGCGGAGTCAGCGACTTCTTCTTCGTGAGGTTGTTGTATTGATCGGTCGCCAGGGAGACCCAATGGTTTTCCGCGAGCAGACCAGCCGAGTAAGACAATTCCATCAGCGGGTCTTCCACCAACGTCTTCGGAAGCTGCATCCGCTCGTGGAGTGCCTTGTACTCAGCAGAGCGGAATACAGACTTGATCTCGATCGGCGCGAAGCGAGACAGCCAGATAAGTTCGGGATGCGACACCCATTCGCGAAGAACCATCCGAGACGCGACCTTCTGCCCGAATGCAGCCAATGCCGCGTATTCGGAATCCGCGCGTGTCATGTCCATCACGACTTCGGCAAGAATAGGCGTGTCATGCTTCAGGCAGAAGGCTAGGCGTTCACGCTGACTGACCGGCAGCTTCACCTCCGGTATGTGTTCCCACGCATCGTCCGGTATCGGACAGGAAAGCACCTTTTTGGCGTGAGCCAACCGGTTCATTCGCAGCGTCAGGAAGACCGAATTGGGTACGAAGTCTGCACGTGTGATTGCCGAGTCGGTTTGATACGCCGCGCGCAGCGCGCGTTCGAGCGCAGGATTGTTCGACGGATACACGTCGCGCGGAAAACGCGACTTGATGTTCTCATGCAGAGAATCAGCGTTCGCAATCTCGCCGGCCTTCCATTCGTAGCATGCTGCCGTGAGTTTGAACACGCGTGAGGCGACCTCAGACAGAACGGGAGCCGCATCGACGGCGTGCGCTCCTATCAGTTCGTACCCAAGGTCGGCCGCAATCTGATGGACCTGCGTGCGAAGAAAGGTGTTTCCGCGCAGATTGTGGACGTTCCGATGCCCGAGCGTTATGAATTGCCCGTAGTCGGCGTTCGTAATCCAGATGACGTTGTTCGCAAGGTCGGACGGTTGCCGCACGTGCGTGGGCGTCGAACCATTGACTGATGCATGCCCCGAGGTGCATTCCTTCGGGTTGTCGTACAGCATGATGCCGATTTCAGGGCAGGCGACAGCATTGTCTTTTGGGTCCGAAGTCGCGAGAGCACTACCTTGTTGCTCGTGCGCGCTCATAAATTTGACCCCACATCTTTAGAGGAAGCGACTTGTAGCTCTCTTCGATCCACTGACCGATGTACTCCATAAAACGGACAGGGCGATACAGCAATGCCATTCCACTGAAGGCGCTCACACGCTTGTCGAAATCCTCGTCGTGGAGACGCAGCAGCGCGTTCGCGAAGTCTGAAGGATTCGCGCTTCCCCACTCCGAGGCGATCAGTTCGGCGCGGCTGGCCAGGTGTTGCAACAGCGCGCGAGCGTCGGACTTCTCTTGCTCGCTTCCCATCTCCAGCACGACGGCGATCGTGCGCTGGAGGTGGTTGACCTCAGATTGAGGCATGCCTTCAAGGTTGATGAAGACCCCCTGTCGCTGGCTTCCCACTTGGCCGATGTGCTGTGTGCCGTGGCAAAGCGGATCGGCGATCGCGAGGTTCTCGTCGCGGTTGTCTGCGTGGTTGTCGTTGCAGTGGTGGACTTCGGTGTGTTTCGAGCGAAAGCCACAGAAGACGCATTTGTTGCCGCCTTTCACCAGAACGGTGGGGCGCTTTTTCTTGTACTCGGCATTTGCCGACTCCATGCCTTCGTCGTCCTGTCGCCAGATCTTCCGCTTGACGGAAAATACGATGTCCCTGTAGCGACGGGCGACGAAGTTTGCCCCGAGATTCGGATCGGGAGCGGCCATGCCCTGCGTGGCTTCCTCCCACGAGACCCCGGCATTGCGCACCGCATCCTCGTCAAGCGTGACGTACTTGCGCGAGTCGATCGGTGTGTTCATGGCGTGGGTCTCGTGCTCGAATTGCGCTATTACAGGCCGCCCGGCAGCTTGTTCATGCTGCTTGCGCCACCGCCCATGGATTCGCCTGCCGAATCCATGATGTAGCCAACCATGCCGAGCGCAGGGCCACCGAGACCGTAACCGAAGATGGAACCAGTAGTGACCTGCTGATCGCCCTTGCTCTTTTTGATGCCGTTGTTGATCCCGACGCCGGTCGCGGTAATGCCGCAGCCGTAGCATGCATAGATGAGCGCGTCGAAGGCCGAACCCATATCGTTCTTCAGCGACTTCGCGATGCCGCCGAGGCTGATTGCTTCGGCAGGAGCCGCGAACAGCAGACTCGTACCGATCAACGATCCGAAGACCGTTACGGCAAGCCGGAAATTCGAGAGCCGAAGGTTCGCCGGAAGGAAAGCGTGCCAGGTAGCCGCGATAGCCAGAACGATGATCGAAATACCGAGCGCGGGATTCGTGAAGGCGAGTCGGCCGAAGAAGGCGATTGCGAAGACTGCCGAGAGAACGACGTTTCGATGCGTCAGTGCATACAGGTGAAGCCGGGCGATGTGGTGTTTCATTGGTGTTGCTCCATAGCGGTTAAGAGGTTAAGCCGATCGTTGCTTTAAAAGCATCCAGTGTGGCGGTGATGTTCACGAGAGCCGCACCACCTAGGATGTGAATGAAACCCTTCCATGCGTAGTCTTCGTACCCTCCTCCTCCACCGCCGTTGGATGCCTTTCGCAACATCGTCCATCCCTTCAGTCCATACCACCAACCAAAGGTAGAGATAATTGTCAGCACGGCGTTGATGGCTGGCGCGAATGCTCCGGCCGCGGAAGCGCCCGAGTAGGCGACGAGACCATAGGTCGCTTCACTCTCGCCCATCGATGCAAGCGTGCTATTTACGGCGCCCGAAAAATGGACGATCAGCGCACCGATAAAGAACGCAGCGAAAATGCTTTGGCCCGATATGTCGGCACCGGGCGATGCCGACTTGCGCATCGCGTCCGAGATAGCCTTGCTGCAATAGAAGATGCCGATGCCGACAGCGACCGTCTGCGCAAGAGCCTGGAACGCAATGATGTCCTGAGCAATGTTGACGACGATCGTTGTCAGGTCCATTACTGAATTACTCCCGCGGTCGTATAGATCTTGTAGTTGTCCGCATCGATTCGGGTGACTTCCGATGTTCCGATCTTGTCGCCGACCGCTACGACGATCTGTTTGCCGCTATCCTCGTCAACAATCCAGCCTTGGCCGGGGATCACCTGTTTGATGTGATAGCCAAGCTGGACTTCGACGCCGCGGCGCTTGTGCTTGCTCGTATGACGTGCATGCGCCGTTGCCTTCTTCGCCGGGGTTTCGGTGGCCGAGTCGGCATCGTCAGTTGCGCTCGAGTCGGATTGCGCGACGGTCGCGGCGGCCGTGCCTTTGGTGCCGTGCGAGCCGCGATGTGCCAATGCGCTACGTGCGGTCTTCAGTTCTCGTTTGAGCTTGCGGATCTCGGCATCCTTCGCATCCGTTGCTTGTGCATCGGGTGCTGCGGCGACAGCCGGTGCCGTGGTCGTAGCGGAACTTGCACCGGTGAGAATGCCGCCAGCGGCTCCGGTCAATGTGCCAGACGCGGGAGTCGCCGCGGCCGGCACCGTCGATGCGGCCGCTGCCGTGGCCGTAGCATTCGCGCCTGCCGCCGGCGAAGACGCGCCCAAATCGAGCGGCAAGCCGTTGACCTTGGGGCCTGCCGCGTCGGTTGCCATGGAACTGGACGCGACGGTCGGAACGGGGCCGGTGGGCATGCCCGGATTTGCTTGTGCCGGCAGCGTGGTTACGCCCCCTTGCGTCGCATCCGTCGCGCCGGCTTGCGGCGGCAAGGGCGAGGGTGTTGCCGTATTGGGAATCATCCCGCCGGTGTCGGACGGCAGTGCACTGACCGGCGCATTCGTGAACTGTGCGTTCGGTTTCGACTTGAACTGCTTGTAGCCGAACATGGCCGCTATCACGAGCACTGTGCCGCCTGCCAGCAAGACGGGCGTCGGGATCGAGCGCTTTTTCTTCGGCTCGGTGTCAAAGGTCGCGATGTCGGCAGCGTCGTCAGCAGGGTGGCCCGTGGCATTCGGATGCTCATCGACCAAATGCGCATCCAGGTTCGCCGTGAAGTGATCGTGTTGGCTCATATGGTCGCTCGTTGTGAAATACGTATCGAGGTAATTATACGTAAATTATCAGGCATGGAAATGACGACTATTGGATGATTACGTCCTGCTTAAATAGGATCAGGACCGGCGTGTTCATTTCCACGCGGCCGGTGATCGCCGGGATGGCGGAAACCTCTTGTTGAATGACGCCTTGCATCCCTTGAATGCCGCCCGAAACACCCGCGCCGATCAGTTGCTTGCCGCTCGGGTTGGGGTTGTTGACTTGGGTGACACCGCCGATCGCGTTTTGAGTCACGGTTGATCCGGCGTTGCTGTACACGCTCCCGGCTGCGCCGAGTGCGCCAAGAATGCCCGGAATTAGCACGCGCTCCGGTATGTGATGGTCAATGTCCGCGGGAAGCGCATTGCTGAGCGTTTGGTCATTCAAAGCGACTGCATTAATCGCTACGGTCCTGCCTTGGCACGTCATCGTTGTGAACGATGCACTGACGCTCTGGTTTGTGAGCTTGCCAGTGCCGCGTAGTTCAGAACCCTTGCAAGGGCCTTGGTCGAGCACTGCGAGAACGTCTGAAGGCACGCTCGTGTCAATACCGTTTTCGAGGTGCGCGTAATACTTCGCGCTGTCTTTGATGATTGCCGGTCGCGCTTGTGCCGCTGCCGTGGGCGCGCCAGTCACGTCGCGTTGTGCCACTGCCGCTGCCGCAGCCTGCTCGCCCTGCCGCTGCAAGCCGAGCACTTCTTGTGACTGCGGGGGGTTGTCCCATTGGGTCGCGAGACTCTGGATTTGCTGACCCACACCCGGAGACGGCGCGGGCAACGGGGGTAGCTGCTGCGTTTGCGCTTGCTGCGACTGCGGCGACCCGCCCGGATGCTGATAGTCGATCCGCTCAGGAGTTGCGTTGTTGTCTCGCTGCTGAAGCTGTTTCTCCAGTTGGCTATTGTCGGAAAGCGCGGGTACGAAGGTGCTGCCTGTCTTTTGAGCCGTCGCCAACTCCTCCTGATTCTGGCGATTGAGCGCCTGCGTATAGTGCGGCGATTCCTGCGAGGGGGTGCCGCCCTGCGAATCAACGGTAGGAATGTCGAATTGCGCCGCCTGATCCTTGCGGTGTTTCATGGCGGCAATTGCCACGCCTGCGCAGACGACTGCCAGGACGACGACTCCACCAATGACCTTTGCATTGCGCATAAAGCCGGGGTGCAGCTTTCGAGAACCATTGCCGGCCATCGTTACTCCAGATCAAGAATGATGTTGCGGGTTGCGCCGTTGGCGCTGACTGTGACGACAGGCGTCTGCGGGATCTCGTAGACGTGGGTGCCGTCAGCCGCCGTCAGAATTCCGTAGTAGGCGGGGTTGTGCAGCGAAAGGCTGGTGCGCAGAACAATGCGATCTCCGATTGCCCAAGCCTTCATGTCCGAAGAGGCGTTTTCGATACGAATGGGCTTCGCGCCCGGCGTGTCCACTCCGTCCAGCAGGGACTGCATATAGTCCTTGGGGAGGTCGATCGCAGTCGTTCCGCGAACGGGTGCGATCGCGTTTGGGCCGCGGCGCGGGATGCGCACGTCGAGGCGGTAATCCGTTTCCTTTTGGCCTGCGATCATCTTGACGACTATCGGAAAAGGAAGCTCTTTCAGGAAAACCGCAACATCGCCTTCAACATAGTCGCCGTCCGCAGTGATCGTGATCGATGGAATCGACGGAACAGGTTTCAGCACATCGAACCGGCCCTTCGCCATGTTGTTCACTTCGATGATGTCCCACGGTGCGCCAGTGCTGTCGATGAAGTTGACCGTTGCCCCAAGGTGGCTCACGCGCACGATCGGCGGTGGTGCGCCCGGCGAGAGATCCACGGTAATCGATGACGAGACAGGCTTCGAAGGCGTTCTCGCGCTCGTGGATGCCGCGCGTTTTGCTTGATCGATACGCTTTCGCAGGGCTTTGATCTGGTCGCCGGTCAGCGGCGACATCGTGCTGACGGCCGCGTCGTAGTTGACAGTCGCCTGGTCCACCAACGGGGGGAGCGGTTTCGGAGCGTTGGGGGCCGAATATACGTTGCCAGCCGTGTTCGGCATCGAACCTGCTGCGCCTGCCGCATAGGATGTCTGACCGGCGGGGGGCTGCCCTGCTGCGCCGGAATTGTAGGGTGTCTGCCCTGCTGCGCCTGCCCCATTCGTCTGCGTCATTTGCGCGCTTGCAACTTGCGCTGCGCCGACAAGCGCGAGCAAGCACATCGACTTCGTGAATGCGCTCGTCATCGATTTCGCCTCAGAACGGATTGCCGGTCACCACCGCGTACATCTTGCGCGTGTCCATGATGCCGGTGAGCCAGTCCTGCGCACGGCGGTTTGGTGCCGTGCGCCACAGTTCCTCCAGTTCATCGCGGGTGGCAATGAACGGGTCGACCAGTTCGAACACTTGATGCCAGTCGGTGCCCTCAACGCTTGCCAGCGGGTGAGTGCCCTCCTTTTCCTGCGAATCCTGAGCAATGTCGATTGCCGTGGGAAGGGGTTTGAAGCCGTCAGTCATGCCGTCACCTAGTTGTTTACGCCGTTGCCGAGGAATCGGGTTGCACTCGTTGAGATGCCATCCGGGCTGTCGACAGTCGGGACTCTTTCAATATTGGTCTCGATAATGAACGAGTACGATCGCTTCTCCGTCTGGCTGACCAGCGTGATCGAAATGGGTTGCTGCACGGTCCATTTGAAAATTGGGTCACCGCGTTTTGACGTGGCTGTCACGACGCCAGCACCGGTTGCAACGACAGAGGAGATTTGATGGCGGTCGCGGATCTTCGCGATGAGATCGGAGTACCCCTGATCTGCCATTAGCGCCTGGTACCCCTGATCGGTGTAGCACCCTTTGGTGCCACGGAGCGAATTCAGATGCTCTCTGAGATCCTTGTCCACGAACGTCAGCGTGAACGATCGCGAGATGCAGTCTTGCGCGAACTGCACTACCTTTTCCTGCGAAACGAGCGGCTCATTCAGCGGGACCAGTCGGATAAGGCGGCCATCCGGCGTAACAGCAAAATAAACGGGCGGCACATCACGATTGATGAGCACCGCATTCAGGATGATCGAAACGAGCAGCGCGATCGCGAGGATCATGTTGCTGCCGAGCAGTTTCGGCCAACTGAACTTATAGAGAAAGGTCTCTGCGAGCAGTCGCACGGCCGGATGTACTCCCATCCAGCCTGGTGCAGGCGCGCGTGCCTTCTGATTCGGCGTGGCCATTAGAGCCCTCCTGCCTGGAAGCGAGCCGGGTACAGCAAATGTATTTCCCGGATGCCCTCGCGCTCAAATTCGGGGTGCCGAGCCACAACGGTCGTGATGAGCCGGCGAGCACATTCGAGCATCTCGATTTTGGCCGACTGCGCAGACGGCAGAGTGGCGCGTGCGCAGTCTTGATCCTTCAACACCTTCACGAGACGTTCGGCAATGTCCGGGCTCGGAATCGCGCCTTGCTCCAGCCGGGTCAGATACGGACGCGAAATATCTGCCTTCGTGCAGATCTTGTTCGTGTCGAGGTTGTTGACGATCCGATACGCCTTCAAAAGCGTAAGAGGCTTCGAGTCGGTGGCCATGTTGAAAGTGTGTGTATTCTATATCGTTATAACGGTACGCAAATTATTCTCGCCGCGTTTTTGCTTGTCAAGCAATTTTAGGTAACGTCAAGCGAGGTTGCACTTTGTTACGTATAACGCCAAGCGCGCCACGCATTCATTTATGCGTAGCGCGTGGCGAGGGTGGAGCGTTGTGGCGTCTTGCGGCGCTGAGATCGACGCAGGAGATTTGCCGCCGATCAGATGCGTCGAAATCGACGCATCTTTGCGTCAGTGGCGTGCGGCGAACGAGGCCAGCTTTCCCGAGCCGGCCTCGTTCTGCTCATCATCAGAAGTAGCGGACGCTGCGTTCTTGTTGGCGTCGGACATGCGCTGCACCGCACGAAGCAAACCGCGGATGCTTTCGTTGAGTTGAATCGCGCGCTCGGCGCGGGTGGCAGCAACGTACAGCAGATTCAGTTCCTCTTCAGGTACTTTATCGGCAGGCAGCAGGATTTCTTTATCGTCAGTTAACTCGAAATAGTCCTCGGTCAGCACAACCTGGTCAAATTCCAAACCTTTCGAACTGTGTGCTGTCGTGAATACGATGCCGCCCATAAGCGTCTTCGGGCTCGCAGTGGGGACGTGGCGGCTCTTGAGTTCCTCGATCAGTTCCGGGATGCGTTCGCCGTAGGTTTCCGCGATCTTGGCGAGGAATTTCAGTTCGCGATCGTCGGTGTCCTCCGCGGCCAACTTCAGGTGTGCCAGCGTGGTGAACTGCTTGATCGCTGCATCCTTGATGAGATGGTGTTCACCCGTCGTCAGGTAGTACGCGTCCATCATCATGTCGAACCGGTACTTTTCGGTGCCGCCAATGAAGTGGTACGGCTTGCCCGACTCCAAGCTGGAAACGGCCGCGTCGAACAGGGCGGCGTTCGTGCGCGCGATCGTGCAATAGGTTTGCGCGCGGTCGATCTCGAACTGCGTCGTTCGATGCTTGCCCAGGCCGGTGATCGGACGAGGGATCTTGCGGAAGGTGCCGAGAAGTGCAGTGGCGACAGCCGCGACGCCGGACCCAAATCGGAAGCTCGTCGTAAGGAAATGTCTCTCGTCAACCGGGATCTGCCGCATCGCGTTCGTGGCACCGCGAAACTGATAGATGGCCTGGTTTTCATCGCCGATGACGAGCAGACCTGTTTTCTGGTTCTTGAGGATATCCAGCACGGTCGGATTCAGATCCTGCGCTTCGTCGCAGATGATCGAGGTGTACTTGCGCGACAGATCCGGATTGGTGAGCTGCCAGAGCTTGAGGTAGCCATCGTGCGGAAGAGTGATATCCGCACACTTCGGGTCGCACATCTTCGCGAACAGATCCTTTGCGCTCTGGACGACGATTGCACGCTGGCCCGCCGGCACCTTCAGATCCTTGGGGATGCTCTGGTCGGTGACGGTTTTGTCGGCCGAGCAGAACCATGACTCGAGAGTGGACTTGACCAGTCGCGCCATGCGCGGATTCACCTGCATTGCCTTCGCGATCGCCATCGGCCGCATGTCGCCGAGCTTGGCCCCCCACCCTGCATTCCCGAGATCAGCGAAGAGCCGCGGCACGATTGCAGCGTAAGCCAGCGAATGCATGGTGCGGCACTCGACCCATGCAGGGAACTTCGTCTTCGCTTCCTTCGCGATGCTCGTGTTGTATGCCATGTACAGGAACTTCTCCTGCGGGCGAGCTTCCGCGAACTTCACTGCGGTTGTCGTCTTCCCTGTGCCTGCATAAGCATTTACGCCGACGCGCCGGGCCGTCGTACCAATCACCTTCGCCTGCTCGGGAGTCGGCGGTGACGCCGGCTTGGTTTCAACGCTCATGGATGCCTCCTGTTACGTATCGTATCAATGATACGTGCGAAGTCGGGCGCGGGCAATCCGGATGGGAACGTGTTCGGTCAGTTGGGCTTCGGCGTTGGATCGTTGGAGACCACCGGCTTCGCACTCTGCTTGAATTGGAGCCAGGCGGACCGGCGCGGCGCATAGTGACGGCGTGCGGTTCTTGTTGAGCGGTGGCCGAGAAGTGCGGCGACCTCCTCCGGCGACGCGACCGCTTTGGTGTTGGCGGCGAACTGGTGCCGTGCCGAGTACAGCGCATACCGCTTTGACGAGTCCCTGCCCCAGATGGACTTGCACGCGCGATTCAATGCCTCACCGCAGCGGTTGTGTATCTGATTGAACGTCATGCCCTTGCCGCGTAGCTCGCGCAATGCATCGAGGTGCGCGCGAATGACCGGCAGGTCATCCGCGCGCACGGGAACGGTACGGCTTACGCCTGTCGCACGCCCGTTGGTGGCCTTGGCGTTCTGGACGACGAGCGCTGACTCGTCCTCAGACAGTTGTGCATTCTGCCATTCGCACGGACGCAGGCCCGTGGCGAGCGCGGCCATCAGCCAGAGGGCGGTCCGTTTCGCGTAGTCCCCTCCCTGTTTCGGATTCGCCAGGTTGGCTACGAGCACATCGTAGTCGCGCTTCGGGATGCCCTTCCTTTTTCGCGATGACGTTTGGCCTGGTTCGCGTTCCGGTTTGCAATCCGAATAAGGCAGGGCCCGGATCTCGTTCGCGGTGGTCTCGAATATCTGGTCGCCACTGCGTTCGAATTCGATCTGGTAGCGGCATACGAGGCTTGCTTGGTACTGCCTGAAGGTGGACCACTTCCACTCTTGCGCGTGCCTCTTCATGTAGGCGACTACATCGCTCGGGGCCGGATACGCGTCCTCGGGCAACTGCATCTCGTCCGCGATCCTGCTTAGCAGGCTGTCCGCCCGCTTCAGGTAGCGGGCCACTGTGTCGTCGGTCCTGGTTTGATACCGGGCGCGGTTGGTATTCATTCTTGTTCGCTTCCTTCTTGGTGCGGTCCCGCTTGTGGTTGTCGGCTGCGATGGTATCCCGTCCGCTCGATTTCGCCCTGCCCGCCTGCTGCTCTGTCCGCTTCCCGATTGTGGTGGTGTCCTGCCTTGCAGACCGGTGACGGTCGATCGTGTGCAGGCGGTTCGGTCTCTGCTCGTGCGGTGTCCTGGCGATGTCGTGTCCTATCGTGGTGAGTTTTCGTTACACGGTGAGGTATCACGTAGCGGCTATATTACATATAGCCGCGTTACACACGCATCTTCGCTGCGGTGTAACCGCCACATAGGGTTCTGTTTCACGCATGATACCTGCACCGGATCGAAAACGGGCGGCATTAGTGACCGGGTGTTGTTGGGACACGTGCGAAGAAGTTCGCGCGGTCAGCCGAAGGCGAATGTGCGGTGTGTGCCTGGCGAAGCGGCGACCTTGTTGGATTGGGCGCGACTGGTGGTCTGAGTGACCGGGCGGGGTTTGGAAGCGGACTGAGTGGGGAGTGCCGGGAGCGGACAGTGAGGTGAATTGGTCGCGGGTGGCGGTGAGTGGTGACGCTACAGGAGGGTCGGTTGTTACCACGCATACTGCGATGCGTGGTAACAACCGACAGGTTACCTCATGATGTTGAGATTCATTTTGTCCATCAAGGACAGATCCACCTTGCGTGCGGGCGTCTTCGTGTCGTGAACAAGTTCCGGCGTGTTGCGCTTTTCGGCTGTTACCACGCGTGAAATCTCGTCGGTGGTCGTGGCCTTTGCGGGGGCCGGAGGGGGATCTTTCGGCGCGGGAACTGGTGCTTGCGGAGGCTCGGCGGCGACGACCGGGCGCTGCGTGGTAACAGGCAGCGCGCCCTGCTCCAACATCAGCCCGAGTGCTGCAAGCTGCCGCAGCCTGGCCATGCGCTTGTACAGGCTGACTTCCGACAGAGCGTTGTACAGCGCTCTGTCGGTGGCGTCGTTCACCGTGCCGTTGATCCTCAGCGGCTTGCGTTCGACTTCAGCCATTGTTCACCCAGCATTTGGAAGCCGCGGACGTTGGCGAAAACGGGATCGGTGCCCACGTGCACCTCCAGATTCGCGAATCGGGCCTTCACGGCGTCAAGGTACAGATGCGTCGCCCCGCCCACGAGGATCACGTTCTCAATATCGACCACGCCCTTTGCGCCGCTGATGAGCTTGTTGACCGCGCCATCGGCCTGCTGACGGATCAGAGGACGGTACTTTTCGAGGTCGACCTGTTTGCCGTAGACCCGCAGCGGGCGGCCCGTGCGCAGCGATTCGTCAATGCGCATGATGTCGCCCGGATCGCACTTGAGATCGGCCTCGATGGCTTCTCGCACCGAGGCAAGGATCGTGGACGCGCCGGCGTCGTTGACCGCCGCCGAACGCGAATCGATCGGGCGATCACCCTCCGACGTTACCCAATCCAGCGTGTAGAAGCCGGGATCGATGATGAGGTTTCGTTCATCGAAAGCGTGGCTCATGCCGTTCTGGACGACATAATCGTAGAAGCCGCCCATCGGTTGGGGAACCACCGTAACCTTTTGAATCGTTACGGTTTTGTCTCCGAACGTGTGCTCGCCGCACACGAACTCTTCGAGTTGTCGGCGCTTTGCTTCGTAGGTGGTCAGGGGCAGGCCGAGAACGAGGCACGCGATATCGGCCACCTTCATGTAGGCCAGCGACGCGCGGACCAAAGCCAGGTAGCGGTTCGAGAGGCAGAAGTTCTCATCGAGCACGCGGTCATGGCTGCCGCCGCCGAGCGCCAAGCGCACCTCCTTGCCCACCTCGTAGGTCTCGCCGTCGAGCGAAATCTTCACGGTGTCCCGTTCCTGGCCGATCGCGTGCGAGAAGTTGTTCTGCAACGCGGTCGGCGTCAACGACGGAAACATATCGCAGATCTCGTTGAGACCTTGGTCCAGCGAGCCAACCGTGAATTTCGTGTTGCCGTAACCGACATCGACTGCACGAACTGCCAATTCCTTACTCATTGTCATAGCCCTCTCAAAGGAAACGACGCACCGCTGCGTCATTGCTAGCCATATTACGTATCGTTGCAATGATACGCAATAAAAATTTGCGTCGTTTGCATGCGCGCGCCCTACCCGAGACGCAGAAACGACGCATGTATACGTCGTTGAATCGGGTGGTGCGTTGGGGTGGCCGGCGGCACGTGAAATGAAACGACGCATACATGCGTCGTTTCTGCGTCGATTCCTATCGGGGAGTCGAGGTGAGAGGCGAGTAGGGCGCGTTGGAAAAATGCGTATGATTTAACCGGTACGCAACAAATCGTTGATCGTGACTTTTACGTATGCTACGCTTGATACGTAATTTTTCGGCCGGCCGGCCGGCTACAGATAAGAGCAAATCTATGCAACTGACACGCGTAGCACTATTCATCGCAGTCAGCGGGGTCGCGGGCTGTGCGCAGCCGCCTGTTGCGGTTGACCCAACGGGTCGAATGCTGGACGCGCAATTGAATGAGTCCGCTAAGAAGATTGATCACCTCCTCGGTGATATCTCGCGCGCGGGAGGTTTGTCGTCTGTTGCGCCCAAGACCGGAACCGTGGTCGTGAACGGTGATCTCGTGACTGTCGATTGGCAGGGTGATGCGCCTGAAGTGCTGCGCAAGCTTGCTGAAGCGAAGGGGCTTAAGTTCTCGGCCCTCGGTCGAGCGGTGCCGGTGCCGGTCTCCATCGATACCACGAATGAAAGCTTCATCGACGTCCTGCAGAACATCGGCACGCAACTGGGCGGCCGAGCCGACGTGGTGCTGAAAACCGACGCTCTGGAGATCCACTACCGTGCGATTTAAGCGGACGGTCCTCATATCCGCGTGCGCAGCACTATGGTGTGGCCTGTCGGCCGAGCCTGCGTGCGCGGATATGTCTCTGGATGACCTCGCAAACCTCTCGGTGGATTCGCTTCCCGCTGTTGCTGCCATCTCGCCCGCACGGGCGAACATGCTGAACGAGGTGGCGTTGCCCCTTGGAAGTCACAAGGGCCTCGCGGACCGCTCCGCCGTTCTGATCGCGGAACTTGAGGCGCGGGCGACGCGGCTCGATACGCTGTACCGGTTCAGCGCGCTCGTGATGAAGAACGGGATGCTTCCGCCTGTCATCAGCGAGGCGCGAGATGCGGTTGAGGCGACGGCGGACCAGATTCGCGCAGCCGATCGTATGTACAAGATCGTCGCGCCTGCGAGGTTTGTGACGATCGCGCCATCGTGGCGGGACTATCTGTTTGTCGGTCTGCGCATCAAGCAAACGCAGGATCTCCCGTTTGCTGCTGTTTTGCCGAAGACCTCGGCCGAGCGCGCTTACTGGAAGGAACAAATCACGATCGGTTACGCGCAAGGCCAAAAGCTCGCGGACCAGATTCTAGAGACAAACCGGGCGCGGCTCGACCGCGACTATATGGGCATGCTGCGCTATTCCGAACTGCTCAACAAGGGCATGGTTTCCGAGCCGACAGTTGCCGTGGCACCGAGCATCGTTTCCGGCGACAGAAACCAAATCAATGTTGGCGACACCCTGTATCGGGTAACGGACCACGGTGGCTTCGTGATCGACCCTAACAAGTGGCAGGCGACCATCGCGCCAGGCGATGCAGCGGCAGCGAAGCGAGGGGCCAAGTGATTAGTCGCCCCGAGCCGTTCAACCTCCAGCCGAATTTCGGACTGGACAGCCTTCAGTCCTTTCTCTCCTACTGCAACGACGTGGGCTCTTCGGACATTCTGTTCCAGACGGGCGACGTGGTGTGGGGAGAAATCAAGGGTCGTCAGCTTCCGCTTACTACACGGACCATCAAGGACGGCGAGATCAAGACGCTGCTCTCTATCGCGTTCGGAAGCGAGGTGATCGGCGTCATCAAGGGCGGAAACGACGCAGACCGGCCTTACCGGTTTGTGGTCGAGCGTGACACGCGTCGCTATCGCGTCAACATTGCTGGCGCGCAGGTCGGGGATGCTGAAGATGGGTTGTCCATCACGATGCGAACGATTCCCGAAGTTCCGCCCACTTTGGACTCGCTCAAGCTCCCTTTGGGAATTCGCGAAAACCTGTTTCAGCCGCGCGGTCTCGTTCTCGTGTGCGGGCCTACCGGTTCGGGAAAGACGACGCTTCAGTCGTCGTTCTATGCCCACACCTCGGAGACGGATGGTGACGTGAAGATCCTGCTCTATGAAGACCCGATTGAATTTCTGTTCACGAAGGTAAAGAACGCGGGACCGAAGATCCGACAAATGCAGATCGGCCGTCATATCCCGAGCTTCGCGCGCGGCATCCGCAATGCAATGCGATGCAAGCCGACATTGATCGGAATCGGCGAGGCTCGCGACGCGGAAACAATCAGTGCGTTGGTCGAGGCGGCACTTACCGGCCATGGTGCTTACGGGACGATGCACACGGAAAGCGTGCCGGAGACAATCAGCCGCGCTATTCAAGTGTTCCCCGCTGATCAGCACTCCGCGATCGCTTCCAAGATTCTCGGTTCGCTGCGACTGATCGTCGTGCAGATTCTGGTGCCGACGCTTGACGGCAATCGTCATGCCGTCCGGGAGTATCTCTATTTCGATCGCGACATCAAGCGGGAAATGAGTGATATGCCCTACACGCAATGGGGCGCGTTTCTCCGAAAGGTCGTTGGAGAGAAGAAGCAGGACATGGCGACCGGCCTTCGAACACTGCTCGATGATGGTCTGATTGACCAGAAGGCGTTCCGGCGCTACGCGGGTGAGGCGATCGCATGAAGATGCGTCGTTCGTTCTGGAGGGACGCTGCCTTGATTCCGCGCGTCGGGCCGATCGATGCGCGCGCATTCTTCCCGCTCCTTGGCGCGTTGTTCTATCCGCGCAAGTGGTCGTTTGCGTTGGCGGTGCTCGCGATTGTCGGGTTTTTCATTATGGAGAAGCGGGGATACACCCTTCCGGTGCTCCTTCGCGCAATTCGCCACAAATTGCGCGGGGCCGTGGTCCATGCGCGTGCTTGGTGGCATCACCGGAGATATTAGGAATGAGAGGGTGCGAGATGCACAACACCAAGATCGTCATCGCCATGGCGGCATTCAGTGTCGGTATCGCCTGCGCGCCAGGCGCGCAGGCCGGTTTCGTGAACGAAGCTGCGCAGCAGCAACAACAGCTTGCCGCGGTCGGTCCGGCTCCTGAAGTCGCATCCAGTCCGCTGACTGATGTGCCTGCCGTGCCCTCGTCCGGACGGAAGGTCACCCAAGTTGGCATGCGCCCATCCAACGTCAGTGTTCCGCGTGGGAAAGGAGTCGACATCGCATTGGGCGACATGGCTCCGGTAGTCGTCCCGCGCGAGTTCCGTCTCGATTTCGGTAACGTGAACACGCAGCAATTTGTCGCGTGGAGTGGCGGGAAGCCTTGGGATGCTGTTTTGACCGACGCTATCACGCCGCTTGGAAACGTCGAGGCCACGATCGACTGGAAGCAACGTGTCGTCACGTTCCGACGCGTCGCATCGACGGTATCGATGATCGCCGCGAATGGCAATGCAAATGACGTTTCTGCAAAGTCAGCGGTCCCGCAGGCAGTCGCGATGCGGTGGGAAGTGAAGGCGAGCGACGTGACCTTGCGTCAGACGCTGATTCGTTGGGCGAAAGACGCCGGCTGGCAAGTCTCATGGGAGATCGGATACGACTACCCCGTGCAACTGGAGGGTTCGTTCACCGGCGGTTTCGAGAGTGCGGTGGATCAGTTCATGGGTTCGCTTCGATATAGCGACTATCCGGCGCTCGCGTGCATGTACGAGGCCAATCACGTGGTTCGTGTGCTTCACTACGGGGACAAAAAAGAATGCGACAAGTAAACCAACGCGCCATCGCGGCGGCCGTTCTCGTATTCGCGCTGTCGGCGTGCAACACCATGCAGCGCGATGTCGACCATCAATCTGCCCAGGTTGCGGATCAGGTGGGCGCCTACAATCGTATGGCAACCATTCAGAATGCGACTTCGAACGTTCGCGTAGTACAGCGTGTCAATGGCGCCTGGTTGGGTGGTCGAGCGGTGCCGATGACATCGGACGCGACGCTGCCCGAGATCTTCAAGCGGAACGATTTCCAGTTTCAGTTCAAGGACGGTCCCGGTGATCTTCAGCTTCTGGCTGAGCGACTGACGAAGCTGACGGGAATTCCAGTTCGAGTGCAGCCGGATGCGTTGATGCCGCTCTCGGCTTTTATGGACAGATCGGGGGGCGGCGGAGGTTCGGCATCTGCTACCGCGGGCGGTGTTGCATCGGCCCCCGCGACTGCATCGTTGCCACCGTTGCCGAGTCCTGCGGCCGGCGGTTCTCTTGCTGCGGGTCTTTCCTCGGCATCGTATGGCGGCCGATCGGACGAGACCAAGTACAACATGAACTACGTGGGAACCCTGCAAGGGTTCCTTGAGTTGACCTGTGCGAAAGGTGGGTTGTCTTGGGATTACCACGATGGCGTCATCACCATTCGCCGGTTCGTCACGAAAGTTCTGTCTCTGAAGGCGTTGCCCGGTTCGTCGGGCTTCGACGCTTCGCTCGGTCGCGAGGGGCAGACGCAGACAGGCACCCAAGGCGGAGCGCAGGGCGGCACATCGCAGAACAGCGGTGGCTATTCATCGAACACAAAGATCAAGATGGATTCCACCTATAGCGTCTGGACGTCGATGGAAGGGCAAATCAAGGCGGTTAAGACTCCGCCTGGCCGCTACTGGATCTCCGAAGCAACAGGGACAATCACCGTCACCGACACGAAGGCCGCCGTTGACGAGATTTCGCGAATCATCGACCACGAGAACGGGCTGCTGACGCGTCAGATCGTGATGCGCGTGGAAGTGCTCTCGGTGAAGCTGACGAGCGGTCAGCAATACGGCATCGACTGGAACGTCGTCTTCAACAAGGTCACCAATATGGTTCCTTGGGCGCTTTCCTTCACGTCGCCAACGTCGCTCGTTTCCACGGCAGCAGGTAGCTTGGGCGCGTCGGTCCTGACGCCGACGAGTGGGTCGCCGTCTGCGTGGTCGGGATCGAAAGCGATGTTCAATGCGCTGCAAGACTACGGTCGCGTCAAGGTCGTAACGACGGCTAATGCGATGACCGTGAACCGTCAGCCGGTCCCGGTGGCCATCACGCAACAAACCGGGTATCTGGCGGAGGTTACTCCTGCGCCGGCTGGCGCGACCGGTAATGTCGGCGGCACGCCTGGCCTCACACCGGGTACCGTGACGACCGGCTTCATGCTCAATCTTCTGCCGACTATCCTCGACAGCAACAGCATCCTGCTCCAGTTTTCGATGGGCATTTCGTCGCTCGATTCGCTGGACAAGCAAACGTCTGGCAGCGGTAGCAACCAGAATAGTATCCAGACGCCGACGATCTCGAGCACCGACTTTTTGCAGAAGGTTGCATTGCGACCAGGCGACACGCTGGTGCTCTCTGGCTACGAGCGCGAACAGGGGCAGTATGACAAACGGACGCTGACGGACAAGGCTCCGGTTGGTCTCGGCGGCTCGTTCAACGGCTCCACGAACCGCGAGGCAGTCGTGATCCTTGTGACGCCGGTTGTGGCCGAAGGCGCAATTTAAGGCAGGACGCTATGTCAGTGCGACTCGTTGCCGTTGACGGCCATCACGTTGTATTCGGTCTCGATTGGGTGCCGTTGACCGGGGAGACTTCCGAGAAGAAGGAAGTGCAGGCGCTCGTCTCAGACATGGACGCTGCGTTCGAGGTCCGTTACTCGAACGATCAGGCAATCATGTTCGGCTTCCTGGCCGATAGTGAGGTACCTGAAAGTCTTCCAAAAGCAGCCAGGTCGAAGATGCTCTCCGCATCCGTCTTGTTGGCGACCTTCCCGCAAGTCACGCCTAACGCGATCTGGATCGAGATTGAGGGGCAGACAGCTCGCATGGCCGTTCTCAAGGATGGCCTGCCGATGTCATCCGGTGACTTTTGCGGAGATATCGGTGACGCGGAAGAGCGCATCCGGCAAATCGAAGCGGACAGCGGGGGCGTGACGTTCACATTCTTCGGAAACTACGAAGCTGTCTACAGCAGTACGATCCCGATCACGCTGCATGAACTTGTCAGCGAAGGCGGCGTCGTGGCGGCGACGCTCAAAAAGGCGAGCAAGGGTGTCAATGTCAAGCAAATTGCCGTGCTCGCCGCACTTGTGGGGGTTGGGATCTATTTGGCATTGCCGAATTTCCAAACGAAGCCTCACAAGACTGCCGCGAAACAGGAAGATCCGAACGTCACGTATCAGAGGACTATTGCTGGAAAGCTTGCGTCGGCCGGCACACCCATCACAGCGGCAGCGCCTGCGCTCCTCGGGAGTTGGCAGATCGATCCGTTTCAAGGTGGGTGGGTTCTATCGAAGATCTCCTGTCAGGTGGCGGCATGCATTTACACGTGGACTATCCAAGGCGGGAACTTCGAGACGTTGGTTGCTGCACTTGGGCCGCACGATTATGACCTTTCCCTGGACGGGAAGACCGCCTCCTACACCGTTCCAAATGCACCGGTGAAGGCTGCGTATCTGGACAGAAGCACCTTCTCGACGTTTTCGCAGTTCAAGTTGCGAGTGGGCTCCTTGGCGCAGGATCTCGCGCTCGCTGGTGTAACGCTTACGTTAGATCAACCAACGGTCTTCGGGGCCGATCCGCAGTGGAATGCCGCGGCTCTTCACGACGTTGTGAGAGCGGGTTCAGTGACCGGAGCAGGTCCGGCCGCGCTCTTGAAGGAAACCATCGCGCGCCTGCCGGATTCCATGTCCATCGATGAGATCGACGTGAGTACCGGCGGAGCCGATCCGAAATTCACGTTTCAGGGGAAATACTATGTCAAAGACTAGCGGACTCGTGCTCGTTCTCACACTGGCTACGATCGCCCAAGGGGCCATGGCGGACACGCTCGATATGCTCGTGGACAAACAACGCCAGGCATTGGTGCATGAAATGGACAAGAAGTTGCAGGAAGACAGCGGCGCGAAACTGGCACAAGCGCCAGCGACTTCGCCGAGCCCGTTGCCACCCGCGACTGCATCTGCGGATACCGACGCGAAGAAGGAAGCTCGAAAGCCGGCAGACGATCTCCGTGTGAATGCAATTTATGGCGTGAACGGCATGACGACCGTTGACGTTTCGATCGGCGATGGCCCGTCATACCCAATCACGAAAGATCGCTCGATCAAGGGGTGGGCGATCGCAAAAGTCTCGCCGTCGTCGGTGACCTTCAGGAACGTGCGAACGAAGGCGCTCAAAACCATCTATCTGGCCGAGCCGACGACTTCGCAGGCATCTGCCTCGCAGACCACGATGGCCGCAGGGGTGATGCCTCCAGTCGGCCTGCCGGTCGGCATGCCGATGCCGAATTTCCCGCGTATGGGCGCTCAATAAACCCGCCGGCACGCCAAGGGCATCAGATATGTTGACGTCGTCACCCCTGGGGAAATGGTTTAGTCGCCTTTTTGTAGATGGCGCGAACAGCGCGCGTCCGCAGAAGGCGGTAACGCCGCGTGCTACGGCCGGGCGATCCGCGCCAGTCCGTATCGCGGCGCACGGCCAGGGAACGACGTTGCCGAATTGGGCTCGTGTTCAGTCAGTGGCAGAACTGCCGGTCATTCATCGTATCTACACTGCTGCAAAAGCAGACTTCGAGGTGCCAGAGTCACTGAGGGCAGTGCTCGTCGTGACCGGACATGAGGGCGGGACAGCCAGCATCCTGATTGATTCGAATTCGTACACGCTGGCTGCCAGGCATGTGGACAGCCTGCGTGAGCGGCTGCGCAAGGCGCAGGTGCGCGTCGTGAAGGCCGCGTTCGCAGACCGAGACCTGATCGCTGCTATCTACAAGACCGAGCACCACGAGGCGCTCGCAGATGACATCGCCACGAGTTCGTCCGAAGAAAGTCGCTTGTTCGACTCATTTATTCGGTACGGGATCGAAAACGGTGCAACTGACCTTCACGTCATCGTCAAGGGTCAGCACGGTGTAGTTAAGTACCGCATCGACGGCGAGATGGAAGTCATGAAGGGGCCGACGAAGGGCGTCTACACGCGTGAGCAGTTGCATGGTGCGTTCGGCTATGCGTACAACAAGCTGATGGCAGATCGCACTGGTTCGCATTCTTCGTTCACGAGCGAGGATTTCCAGTCGTGCATGATCCCTTATCGCGTCGGCGAGAAGGCGATGAACCTCCGCTGGCAATCGTCGCGAGGCTTCGAGGGCTTCACGGTCTATATCCGCTTTCTGATGAAGGACAAGACCTTCAAAGCGGACAGCTTCCAAGACTTCGGATACGAAGACGACCAGGCGGAGATGTTTGCCCGCGTCGCCCGCACGCGCAAGGGAATGATCCTGATCGTCGGCGAGACCAACTCGGGAAAGTCGACGGCGCTCACGCACTACATCGAGACGCTCCCCGAGCGCGACAAACTCAACATCATCATGGTCGAAGATCCGACCGAAAAATCTGTTGACGGAACGTCGCTGCAGATTTCGTTGCAACGTACCCTATCGGTCGAGTCGGACAAGACGCCGTTCAGGGAAGTGCAGGGCGTGTTGATGCGTAGCGACCCCTGCATCATCGCGCAGGGCGAGATCCGCGATATCGACTCGGGAACGTGCGCGAAGACGCTGCTGGAATCCGGCCACCAAGTGCTTGCGACCTCACACGCGCCCGGCGTGATGGACGCTTTTGTACGGCTCACGAGCAGCGAAATCGGCTTCTCAATGGAGACGCTGACTCGCCCGCGTTTCTGGTCCCTTGTCGTTGCTCAGTCGCTCGCGCCCAAGCTCTGCTCTTGTTCGAGCGACCAGTACGCGGACGACACGATACCGCATATCACCGCGTTCATCCGTGAGCGATTCCAGATCGATACGTCCAACATGCGCACGAAAAAGGAAGGCGGTTGCCCCTTGTGTGGTGGGCGTGGCACGAAGGGGCTGACGGTTGTCGCGGAGATGTATCAGCCGACTCGAAACTTCCTTCAGGCCATGCGGCGCAACGACGATTACGAGGCTGAGCGCATCTGGAGGTCCGAGGGCGACAAGCGGTTCGACTCCCCTAACATGCGCGGCAAAACTATGTTCGAACACGCGCTATACAAGGCATACACAGGTTTGATCGATCCACGCCAAGTCGAGACGTTCGAACTCTTCGACCAATACGAAATCATGTTTGAGGCCGCCTAATGAGCACCGCTCAGAAACGTAAAGCACGCGAACATCTCGATAGCGTGACACTCGCTTTCACAATACGTCGCTTCCGCGGCGGGCGGGAGAAGTTTTACATCGATCTGGCGGAGGCCATCAAGGATAAGGAGCCGACCGCGAGGTTTCTGTCCATTCGACTCGCCCGTGCCATCAAACAGAAAGATCCGTACAGACGTCTGTACCAGATCTTCCTCGAGCGGCTGGATCAGAAAGGGGGTTCGTTGTCGCACATGTTGGGCGGAATCGTGCCTGACAGTGACCTTCTGGTGATTGCGTCGATCGAGACGCGAGGCGATGTCGATGAGGGTCTCCGCTTCTTGGCAGCGACGATCAAGAGCCAACGTGCGATGACGGCAGAGATGGCCGCAGCCATGCTCGTGCCGGCTCTCGTGACGACCGTGTGCTTGGGATTTATCGCTATGCTGAGTTTTTTCGTGATCCCTGTATATGCGACGATCGTGCCGCCAGAAAGGTGGAATCCGATGGGAAAGTCGATCTATGCCGTCTCGTATGTCGCGCGGCATTACGGGCTTTTACTGCTTATCGCGGCCGCTTCGCTTATGTGGTGGTTCAAATGGTCGATACCGAACTGGCGCGGACGCAGGCGTACCAAGGTGGACAACTACATTCCTTATCGCGTCTTCCGTGACTACCACGGCTCAATTTTCATGGTTGCGCTGGCGTCCTTGTTGGTGTCAGGCGAAACGCTGGTTCGGTCTCTGGAGAAACTGAAGCGGCGCGGCCAACCGTGGCTGAAATGGCACATCAACGCGATCCTGAATCGACTGCTTACGAAGAACCTCAGCTATGGCGAGGCGTTCGCCACGGGGATCTTCGGACAGGAACTATCTAACCGGCTGATCGACCAGAGTCGCCGCAGTTCCGACTTCAATCTGGTCATCAAGAAGATGGGCGTCGAAGGGATCGAGGAGGCGCGCGAACAGGTCAGAAAGTCGGCGAAGAGCCTTAACATCACGTTAATTTTCATTCTTGGCGCTGTTGTCGCCTATCTCTTGCTCGGAACACTCTACACGGCGCAGGGCCTCAGTGCAGGTCTGCGCGACTCCATTCGTCATCAACAGGTGGCCAAAAAGTGACCGTCGTAAAACGCGATACTCGTGCCCGCAATGGTGCGTATAATTGCATCGATACGCAACTAATCAACCGCTGTACACTTCTAGGGGGTTCCATGTCCGTTCACTCGAATCGCAATTTCAATCGTCTGCACAAGCAGAAGGGTTACACGTTGATCGAACTCTCGATCGCCGGGGCGATTATCGCCCTGCTGATCTATGGGACCGTCAAGGTGGTCAACGGTGTCATCGCGGACAATCGCGCGAACGCGGAATTGAAGGAGTTGCCGACGGTCATTTCGAAGGTTCAGAAAGTCTACGGCAACCGGCCGAACTTCTCGGGGGCTACGCAAGCAATTCTCGTCAACAACGGGGCGTTCCCGACCGATTGGGTGGTTCCGGCATCTACCAACCTGGTCAATCGATGGAGCGGCACTGTGACCGCGGCAGTTACGACGATCGGTGGTGTCGCTAACAATGCAATTAGCCTTACTACGACAGGCGTGCCGAATTCGGAGTGTGAGTCCATCGTTCCCGGCATGGATAACTCCGTGCGCACGACGACAGTCAACGGCACGCTGGTCAAGCAGGATGGCCAAGCGAGCGATCCGGCGTTGACGGGGGCAAACTGCACGGCAAGCCAGAACACCATCGTTTACGTCTTCAGCAAGTGACCGGGACTCGTCATGCAAAGCGAACTTGACGAGATGCTTCTGTTGGAGGCCGCTTCGTACTCCGATTGGCACGTGGACATTGCGAAGCCGGAGACCTCGGTGGTGTTTCGCGAGTTGAACGACGACGGGGAGCGGCTGGCCGAGGCGAAGCCTTCGAAGGTGCCGGAGCGCATGCGCCCCGTGCTTTTCCATATGACGACGTGGCTCAAGGCGCATCGTGACAATGGAGACGCGGATGCGCTCGCGTTCGACATCGGCGATTTGCGCTTTCGCGGGCAGCGCATGCGCGTCAATCGCTACGCGCTGCGACGTAGCCGGAAGGAAGTGGCAGGGATCAAGGAATTGAACCTTGGGCGGGCGGCGGAAGATCTGTTGCTGGACCCGGAATTCCGTGCGGGCGGCTTGATCCTCGTGTGTGGTGAAACCGGTGCGGGCAAGTCCACGACGATCCGGTCTGCTGTCAAAGCACGACTGGAAGCTTACGGAGGGTATGCGCTTGGCGTAGAGTCGCCGGTTGAAGTCGAATTCGAGGGCTTTCACGGCGATGGTTACTTCGAGCAGGTGGATGCGACCTCGATGGGGTACAAGTACGAGGTCGAGACCGCAATGCGGAAGTTTCCCGCTGCCACGCGAAGCATGTTCATGTTCGGCGAGGTGCTTGGTCAGGACGCTGCTGCTGAGCTTGTGCGCCTCGCGCCTCGCGGACACCTTGTGCTCACGACCATCCACGCCGATTCGCCTGAGACAGGCATCAAGATGCTCTTGACGCTCGCGGAGCGAGGTGGCGAGTCTTACGCTCGGCAGTTGTTGGGCTCGTCGCTGCGTGCCGTCGTGCATCAGAAGTTGCAACGCGGCAAACCGGTTGTCCAGTGCTTGAAGGTTGATGAGCAGATCAGAAACATCCTTTCCAACCCCGAAGCTTCGCTTTCCAACCTTACCTCCGCGATTGACCAAGCCAAGCGTCAGATCGCAGCGCAAGCGCTTCGCACTGGAGCCGCGGCGCAGCCGCGCATGCAACTCTAAGGGACGTACTATGGCTTTCCGTCTTCGTCCGATTCTCGTTGGATCGCGCGCACGGCAGCGCGGCTTCTATGATCTGGTTTCGATCGGCATTGGTGCGACGATCGCGATTGCTTTCGCTACCGTTGGCCTATGGGTAAAGCGGCAGGAGATGTTGTCGGATCAGATGGCCGCGCAGGGTGGTGTCATGCTGGATATCGGGAACCTGATCAACAGCAAATACCTCGCGCTGAACTACTCGAATCTGGTGAACGGCACCGCGGTCCCAGGCGTAGCGAATGAGTATGCGCCGACGGTGGCGGAGCTTCAGGCGATCAACGTTATACCTGCAGGGTTCTCGACGACGAGCGCCTACGGTCTGCCGTACCAGGTTTCTCTCGCGAAGGTTCCGGCCGGCTGCGTTGCGCCTGCATGCGATATCGCTGGAAACGTGTACATCGGCGGGGCGATCACCGATCCTTCGACCGGTAAGCCGTTGATCCTCGCGGATGGGGCGGCTGCTATCGGCGGTGACGGCGGCTACTCTGACACCGTAACGCCCGGCACGCTTACTGGCATGAATGGCTCCTGGACGGATGCCAATCCGGTGGGCAGCGTGGCCGGCGTGCTTGCGATGCGGGTGGGATACGGATCGAGCGGATGGTCAGCATTTGTCCGCCGTGATGGTTCGCTTCCCATGGAAGGTGACCTGAATTTCAAGGGCACGACCGGAACGCTGCACAACATCATCAACGGGAACGCGATTACATCGCAAAGCTTGCAGACTCTTGCGAACGGTTCGCTCGGTGCGCCCTCCGTGACCTTGGCCAATGGCAAGGTAGTCGCCTTCAACCAGGTGCCGGAGGGCGGGGTGCTCGGCCTGGTCGGTGCCAATGGTCAAGCTGTCTACCTTGAGAGCTTGAACGGCACTTTCCGTCTGGTCAACAGCGCTTGGAACGCGCAGCTATTTTCCGTTGACCAGGGAGGCAACGTCGTTGCCGGCGGAAACATGCAGGTCAACGGCAACATGCAGATCAACGGCAACACCACGATGGGTGCCAACACCCAAATCTACAACCCTGGCACTCAGTACATCGAGACGGGTGGCGGAAACCTGTACCTGAAGCCGTGGAACGGCTCGGGAGTGACGATCGTTGGCGGCGGTGGTGGTAGCGGCCAACTGATCACGACGGGGCGTCTTACCTCAAACGAATATATTCAACCGAACGGTTGGGCGGCACAGGGTGCAGGATGTGGGCCGAATGGTTTGATCGCCACTTCCGGCTCTGGCCCGTTGTTTTGCCAAAACGGCGTCTGGACGGCCCCCGGCGGCGGTGGGAGCGCGGTGGCGTATTGCAAGGCGAACTCCTGCGGAATCACGCTTCCAAGCGCTGGAACGTGGGATATTTTCGGGATCGCCTATTCGCAGCAAGCCGCTTGGTCGGGCGCGACGTTCTGGATCAACGGTGCAGTGGTCGATACCAATGCCAATTGGGGCGATCAAGACGGCACGGGCTATGGGGTGATGTCCGGTGCGTACCGAATTGCGGTGGGTGGCCCAACCTACATCCCCGCATCGACGTCTTGGGGTAGCGCATGGGGCGATTTCACGATCAACCTTCACGCCACCAAAGAGTGACGCCTTAGTGCTTATGCGCGGTCGATCATCGAGTTGCGGAAATTCGGTGACTCGGCCGCCATCAGCTAGAACTCTGGATATTCCGCCTCGTCTAGGCGAGCCATGGTTGGCGCGCAATGATTCTTTCGATTTCCGTGTCGCTCGGGGATAATTGCGGGCGCTTGCTCTGTCACGGGCGTCCCCACCGAACACACCGCAGTGAACATGGAAATTTTACGGAATGGCCCTGGCGCTCAGTCGCCAAATCTCGCATCGAGCGATGTAGCTGCTACCCACGATCGCATCCCTGGATACCGTCCTGACATCGACGGCCTACGTGCGATGTCGGTGCTGGCCGTGCTGATTTTCCATGGGTTTCCGGAACTCCTGACAGGTGGGTTCGTCGGTGTCGATGTGTTTTTCGTGATCTCCGGCTATGTCATCACGAAACACATGCTGCGCGAGATCAATGCCGATACCTTCAGTTTCTTCGCTTTCTACGGGCGACGTATTCGGCGGATATTTCCGGCGCTGCTGCCAGTCCTTGTTTGCATTTATGCGTTCGGCTGGTTCGAAATGCTACCCGAGGAATTCAAGCAATTAGGGCTCGACATCGCGGGTGGCGCTGGTTCCATTGCTAACCTGGTGCTATGGCACGAGGCGGGGTATTTCGACGTTTCCTCCGCGCTGAAGCCACTGCTTCACCTTTGGTCCCTCGGCGTCGAGGAGCAGTTCTATTTGGCATGGCCAATCTTGCTTCTTGCGACCGTGCGAGCGCGCAAGGACGCGTTCTGGCCTATCGTGCTTGTGGGGCTTGGCTCGTTTCTGCTGAATGTTTATGTGGTGCGCCACGATACGGTTGAGGCGTTCTACTCACCGTGGACGCGTGCTTGGGAGCCGATGCTCGGCGCGTTGCTGGCGTATCGACACGCCAATGACAGGAGCACCTCTGCGAGCCAGGCCAATATCAAGGGCAGCCTTGGACTATTGGCCCTGATTGTGTCGTTCGTGTTTCTCAAGGAGTCTTTGACGTTTCCGGGCTGGTGGGCGCTCATGCCAACCGTGGGGGCCTATCTCGTGATCGACGCCGGCGCGAGTCGGACGTTTGCTTCCCGCGTACTTGGCTGGCGACCGCTCGTCATGATCGGGCTGATCAGTTACCCACTCTATCTGTATCACTGGCCGCTTCTCTCTGCGCTGAAAATCTCGAGCGGCAGTGTCGTGCCGGCCGTATGGCGCGTCGTTGCTCTGTTGATTTGCTTCCCGCTGGCCCTGTTGACATACCGATATATCGAGACGCCCATCAGGAAGTCGCGGCATCCGAGATTGGTGGTGGGTATTCTCGCTCTTCTGATGGGCGGATGCGGCTTCGCGGGCTACAACGCGTACCAGCGCGGTGGATTGGAATTCCGAATGTCCCACATGGTCGGCGCATTCGCGGACGGTGTGAACTTCGACCGCGACAAGATTTGGCGTCGTGGCGAGTGCTATCTCGAAGGCTCCGACAAGTCTTTCCGTGATTCGTGCGTGGATGCTGGCACTGGCCCACTGGTTATGTTGTGGGGCGACTCTCGGTCCGCTGCTCTGTATCCCGGTCTGCGCAGTGTCAGCAGCGCGCGCGGTGTGCGACTGGCGCAATTCAGCACCTCCGGATGCCCGCCTGTCTTCGGTGGAGATCCGCGGTGCGCACAAGCGAATGCACGTGTGATCGAGATAGTGAAGACGACGAAACCGGCGATCGTCTTGCTGACCGCAAATTGGACAACCGATCGGCTTCAGGCACTTTCGGCAACCGTTGATGCGTTGCGTGCAGCCGGCGTCGGGCGCATTGTCCTGATTGGGCAGGTTGCCACCTGGCAAAGTTCGTTGCCCAAGCTCTACTGGCTTTTCTGGCGCGAGCACCACGAGAAGATGCCTGCGCGCTCCTTTTTCGGATTAGATCCCGCATCAAGGCAATATGACCGGGATGGGGCCGCGACCGCGAAGCAGCTAGGTATCGAGTACGTTTCTGCATTCGACGCGATGTGCAATACCGCGGGCTGCATCACCCGCACGGGCACGGGGCGGGGAAACATCGTCACGTTCGATGATTCGCACCTGACTCCGGCTGGCGCTGAAGCGGTGGCGGAGGGCATCGCGGCAAGGGTATTCGGCGACTAGCTGGTGAGCAGCGCTGTTTCCACCGCAGCCGCTATCTCAACGAGAGACACGTTCAAGCCCTTGGCGAGCGCAAGCATCGTGTCGAGGCTCGGCGAGCGCAGTCCACGTTCGAGAAGCGAGATATAGGTCCGATCGAGGTCTGTCACCTTCGCCAAGGTGTACTGCGACATGCCTCGTTCGTTCCGAAGCTTTCGCAATGTGGCGGCAAATGCGCTGTTGGCTTGACTGTTCAAATTCCCGGCCCGGTCGTCTGGGCCAGAATTGTGGGTTTGAGGACAATAGTCAGCAGCAGACTATTGTCAGAGTTTTGTAACGGAAGCGGCACGGCGACGAATTTTTAAGGGGCCAAAGCGCGTTTTCGTCACCGTGCGCCGATTCTTGAGGGTTTGGTGAGATCGGCGCAGGCGGGTATTGAACTCTGGCGCATGGTCGAATCCCGGCCGTATTGTTCCATATGACAAACCATTGCCGCATAGAACAACAATATGCGGCACTCTGGGAGGTTCCTTGCCTCGCTCAGTAATGTATGTATCATTACTACGATACGCAATTAGTCGCGTATCGCGCGCGAGGCCCTTCAGGGGCATTGCGTCCCCATCCGAGCCAGGCGTTGCGCCGGCTTCCCAATGAAGGAGTATGGAATGTCGAAACTGAGTGCAATTCAGGAGCGTATCGGCGGCTCGAAGGGCGATCTGCCGGCCACCGAAAACTTTGCCCTGCAAGTGTCGGGCTACGCGAAGGACTCGAAGGGTCGCGATGCGATCATGGGCATGCGTCTCGACACGGGCGAAGAGGTGACCGTGGTGCTGCGCCCGTACAAGAGTGACACGCCGCTCAAGGCCCCCCGCGCCGAGGTCAAGGACTTCGTCGCGAATGAAGGCGAGATCTCGACGCTGATGAAGGCACTTCCGAGCGAGGAAATGCGCAAGTCGGTGCTCAAGGGCATGAAGGCCAAGACCGAGCCGGGCGGCACCATTCTCGTTCAGCGTGCGTTCACCGAATCGGATTCTGGCGTGGTCAACGCCGGCTGGCTCCAGTCGGCAGCGAAGTACCCGGACCACTGCAAGGTCGTCAGCGACGTGTTGCTGCGGATCGATCCCGTGGGCTATGCCGAGCGCAGTGGCCGGCAGGTCGGCTATGCGAATGCGACGGCGCTGATGCCGTCCGCGTCCAAGCAGGTGACGTCCGCCGAACAACTGAAGGCCGCGTTGCTGGACGCTTTCGCTGGCGTCGGTGGTATCCAAGGTCGTCCGATCGCGCTCGTGCGTCTGTCGGACGGCGATGTCAGCAAGGCGGTCGAATTCGCGCGCCCGGTCAAGCGGAACAAGGAGACCAACGAGTTCAAGCACGCGACACCCGCCGAAGCCGTCGAAGCCTTTTTGGCGTCGCAGTCGGGTAAGCAAGTATCGCAACTCGTCGGCGATCCCGACCTGTCGATCGAAGTCGTTCCGGGCCAGCGTGTGAGTCTCGGCACGCAAGCGAAGGCATCGTTCGAAAAGAGCGCGTCCGGCCTGGAACAGGTCAACCGCGCGTACCGATTCACGAAGGCCGAGCAAGGCCAGACCGGCTACGCGCAGTCGTACATGGTGCTGCACGCAGTCGAGGGCGGCCAGATCTTCTCGTCGGCCGAGCCGCTGTCGAACAAGCCGTCGCTGTTCCATCCGCGTGACGTGCCCACGCCGTTCTTCAACGGCAAGCCGACCGCGATCGCGGAGAACAAGGAAATCACGCAGCACACCGACGCGGCCGTCGTGCCGGCTAGCGTTGCCGACGATGCGGACGAGGAAGAGCCGTTCGATCTCGACGATGTCGTGCAGAACGCCATCCCGGCCGAAGCAATGGCAGCAAGCGCGCCGCGCATGCGCGTGTAAGCCAATGCCACGGCAGTTTCCTGCAACCATGAAAAAGACCGCCTCGCGCGGTCTTTTTCAATGGTGGTGACTATAGTCTGCGGCCCCACGATCGAGGATAGAAGCGATGGCAGCGCCCGAAACAATGAAGTGGCTTGACCTGTCCGCACACGGCGTCAAGTTGCGTCTCTTCCAGCTTAACGACAAGACCGTCAACCTGGTCCTGACCGGTGTGAAACCGGCGTCAGCCGAGTGGACCGCCGTGCAAGCTCTCGGATTCGAGCCGTCACGATCTGGAAAGACGCTCATACGCAACGGTACTGATATCCAGACTGGAGCGCTGCGAAAGATCTTTCCTGCGAATGTCATTCGGGATCTGCCGCTGTCGGATGTCTGGATTCGAGTGACGGGGCAGGCCGCCGACACCTCTGAGCAGCGTCAGCAAGACCGCGCAGTCCTCGGGCGCAATGCCTTGGGGCATGTCGTGCGCCGGGATGATGACGGCACTCGTTATCTCACGTTTTCTGATGGATCTGTTTCGCGCGAGCGCGACTTGCAGCCGGACGCTATGTCGGGTGATGACGACGCGTCAGCGGCCCTTGCCTCAAGCTTTCTGCGGGCAACGTCGCCGCAGGCCCTTGCGTTGTGTGCAGATGCATTCGTTGACGAGATGCTGGCCGGCAAGAACATGGACTCCGCCGATCTGAGGCACTTCGGTGGCCTCGTCTATGGCGAGTCGCGTTCGCTCGAAATCGCCGACCCGCGGCTTCGGACCGTTCAGGAAGCCGTAGAGGCAGCGATGCATCGCTGTCTGTTTTCTCGGCATCAGAAGGCAAACGCCGAGGCATTCAAGCTCGCTGTCGCGCTCGCAGAGCATCAGCCAACGTTTGCCTACCGGACTTCTACTTCGGTCGAGAACCAGCAGTATTCGACGCCACTCCCGATGTCGATCGCGGTTCAACACATCCTCGGCGATACCGCGGGCGGAAAGCTGTTCGAACCCACTATCGGGAACGGAAGCCTCGTCACGGCGCTTCCGCGCGGCACGCAGATTACGGGCGTTGAGATCGATCCGGCGAGATCTGCCCAGGTCGGCGTGCTGCGGAATGACATTCGTCTCGTGACGGGCGACGTGCTCGATATCGCGGGTACGCTCGATTCTGACTTCACATTCGTTGCAGCCAATCCGCCGTTCGGTGGTCTGGCGTCGCCGGTGGCGTTCGAAAATCTGCGTTGCAACCGCGTCGATCACCTTATCGTCCTCAAAGCGCTTCGCCAGCGCAAGGACGTTGGCCGTGGGGTTTTCATCATTGCGGCCGACCGGGAAAGCCTGATCGAGCAAGGTAAGGTCGCCGGCGGGAGCAAGAGCTTCTTCGCGTGGCTTGCGGACCACTACGAGATCGAGGACGCAATCGAACTTGACGGTGCGCTCTACAAGAAACAAGGCGCGGAGTATCCCGTTCGCATGGTGACTGTTGGCCGGCGACGTTCACAAGAAGAAGCGGCCGAGGCGCTGCAATCGAAACAGTTTAGGTTAGGCGAACGCCTGCCAGTAGTTCATACGTGGGAGTCCTTATGGACACACGTGCAGGCACTGGCCCGCAAGCTGTCGCCTGTCGTGTCTGTGGAACCGCAAGAGGCGGTTGAATCCGCCGACACGAGAGATGACGATGAAAAGGCGGCGGCTCGAGAGGCTGCGCTCGAATTCCTGCGGTGGCAGCGAGAGTCCGGTGCGGCAACCGCATCCGATGTGATGCCGTCGATATACCGCGGCCGGACCTTTCAGACTGGCGCTCCTCTGGTAAAGGCTGGCTATGTGATGGTTGATGCGCCCGGTGGACACCAGTTCAAGCTCTCTGAGCTATGGCGCGAACTGGATATGGCGAGCGAGGCCAAGCAAGAGCCTGTCGCAGGAAACCCGCAAGAACAGCAGGACCAAGGGAGCGGTCACGAAGCAGTGGGCGAGCAGCCCGTTCAGGCGGAGTTCAACGACTACCAGGCCCCGTACATTCCCGCGTCGAAGCTCAACGAGCCGAGCGCGATGATTCCCCGTAACCTCGAAGAGCCGGTGCGCCGTGCGCTGGCGAAGCTGGTCGAGGAAATCGGCATGGACGTGGACAGCTACGTCGCAGATAAGCTGCAACTAACTGTCGAGGAAATGGAACTTGCCTTTTCTGCCGAGCAGGTCGATGCGATCGGGCTTGCTATCAAGCGTGCGGAGGAAGGGCGAGGGTTCATCAACGGGGACCAGACCGGACAAGGAAAGGGGCGTGTGCTTGCAGCATTGGCTCGCTATGCCGCTCTCAACAATCAGCCGGTCGTGTTTAACACCGAGAAGGCGAACCTGTTCTCGGACTTCTGGAGGGATTTGAAGGACATCGACTCGCACACGCTGTTCCGCCCGCTGATCCTCAACGACGGCGAGCCGGTTCGCAATATGGACACCAACAAGATCGAGATCCCTGCGACCAAGCCCGCTGTCATCAAGAAACTCATGGACAACGATATCTCGTTGCACGACTCGGGCTACAACCTCATGTTCTCGACGTACTCGCAGTTCAACCGTGAGCGTTCTGCGAGCAAGAAGGCAGCATGGCTTCCTGCCGCTGCCAAGGGTGCGATGCTGCTGCTGGACGAGTCCCACGTTGCCGCCGGCGAGTCGAACACTTCGGACAACATCGGTCTCGCCGTGGAGCATGCGGGGTCGTGCATGTATTCGAGTGCCACGTTCGCGAAGAACGCGAAGAACATGCGCGCCTACGCAAAGGTGTTCCCATCGAGCGTTTCCGTCGAATCACTCGCAGACACGCTGCAAGCTGGTGGAGAACCGCTTCAGGAGATCCTGTCCGCGATGCTTGCCGAAGAAGGTGTGTTCATTCGGCGCGAGCATGACCTTTCGAAGCTGGAATTCGCGACGGTCATCACCGAAGAAACGAACGAGCGTGACGAGCAGTGGGCGGATGCTCTCAGCGCCGCGCTACGGGCCATGTCGTACCTCTCTGGCGACGTAGGCAGGGTGATGCGTCGTATGGACAAGGAGATCAAGAAGAAGATCGAAAACATGCCGGAGGCCGCGCGTGCTGGCAATCGCATGGGCGTGTCCTATCAGGGTTTCGGTTCTCGGCTGTACAACATCCTTCGTCAGTTCGCGCTCGCGCTAAAGATCGAAAAGGTCGCCGATGAGGCGATCAACGCTCTGAAGGAAAACCGGAAGCCGGTAATCGTTCTCGAACAGACCTTCGAGTCGCTGCTGAAAGAAACACTCGCGGAAACCCAGAAGACCGATGCTGAAGAGGGGGAACTGAGCGAAGAGGGTACAAGGAATCTCACTGCATCCCTGGACGGTCGCACGGTCGACGCGATGACGTTCCGAGACGTTATGCAACGCGTGGCGCGCAAGCTCGAATACATCTACGTGCGCGATGACTACGGCAACGGTCACTACGAGCACGTGACCGCTCAGGCAAAGAACAAGGAGGAAGCGGAGGCGATTGATGAGGCAATCAGCGACATCGCAGTGAAAATTTCTCAGCTTCCGGACATTCCCGTGTCTCCGCTCGACACGTTGCGCCAGAAGCTCAACGACGCTGGCTATTCGTGCGGTGAGATCTCCGGACGCTCGTTTCAGACGAGCCCTTCTCCTGACGATCCCGGCAAGATCATCGTCAGTATCAGGCCGGATCAGCGGCTCCAAACCCTTGCCGATTTCAACAATGGCCGTCTCGATTCGACCGCTTTGACGCGCGCCGGCTCTACTGGCCTGTCGGCGCACTCCAGCGCCAAGTTTGCCGATCGCCGGCAACGCGAGATGATCGAAGCGCAGATCGCCAACAACGTCGCCGAGCGAGTCCAGTTTTTTGGTCGCGTGAATCGCCGCGGACAAGTCAACTCGCCGCGCATCAAGTCGGTGATCACGTCACTTCCGTTCGAGAAGCGCACGCTTGCGATGCAGAACACAAAGCTCCGCAAGCTGTCTGCAAACACGCAGTCGAATCGGAATAACCAGGCTGAGATGAAGGAAGTTCCCGACATTCTCAACCCGGTCGGCAATGACATTTGCCGCCGCTACCTGGAAGAGAATCCGGATATTGCCGCGCTGCTCGATATCAATCCCGAGCAGGAGACACCGAGCGACGACGAAGCGTATTTCGCGAACAAACTCACGGGCCGTATCGCGCTGCTACCCGTTGCCAAGCAGAAGGAGGCATACGCGGACCTGTCGCGCGTTTTCAATGAAACCGTGAAGGAGATGGAATCGAAGGGCGTTAACCCGTTCCAGACTTCCGTATGGGACTGGCGTGGCAAGATCGTTGACCAGAAGGTCTTTCGCGCCGGCAAGCGCAATGGATCGGTGTTCGATTTGCCGGTCTACATTTCTCGTGTCGAATGGGAGGAGGAGGTTATTCCGTACTCATCCGAAGACATGTCGCGCATGATCGAGCGTGGTCGTCAATTCCTGACAGAGCAGGACAACCGGTTCAAGCTGGTCGAGCATCGCTATGCGATCGGGCAGCACGACAAGTGGCGGGTCAACTGTGATGGAATCCTGCAGGATGTTGATCGGTGCTTTGCAAACGTTCAGCAACAGGCGCTGAAATCGCTCCCGCAGTTCAAGTCGGTCGAGGAAGCGATCGCATCAGCAGAAGCAAATCCAGTGAAGAGTTCGTCCGTTCGGCACCAATGGATTCGGCGCGTGTTGCCGACTGTTGTGCCTGGCAGCATCATCAATTTCAGTGGCATGGAGGAGCAGGCCGAGAAGGGAATGATCGTGTCGCTGTTTCCGCCCGAGAAGCGCACTCAGTCGCACCTTCTTGGGCAGTACAGCGTTCGTGTGATCGTTCCTGGTAGCGATAAATGGCAGGAGTTCTCGCTGAACCAGCTTATCGGAGATCCGCTGTTTTCGACGGACCATCTGCTCGGCAGCGACTATACCAATCCGTTGAAAGCTTTTGATGCGGCGAAGCCGGGCACGATCCATTTCTCGCGGAACGTGCTGACTGGCAACATGTTTGCTGCCTCGCAGTTTGTCGCGGAGCATCGCCTCGGCAACGCGGCCATCTTCACCGATGAAGCCGGCGCGCGGCATCGAGCGGTTGTGCTGTATGCGAAGGTTACTCAAGAAGACGTGTTGAACATGCCGGTCGCGCTCACGCGGACTCTCGCCTCTACCGTGCTCGAAAAGGCATACACGGAAGGGTTTAGCGTCAGGCTGATCGCGTCACCGTCTCTGAATGACAAGCAATGCCAGGTCATCTTCGATCGCAGTCGGCCGGCGTCGTTGACGATCTCGACCAGCGGGACGAAAGCCGTAGGCGGCTTCGTTTTTGGCAACAAGGATCTCACGAAGATCACGGGAGATTTCGCGGGGAATCGGAGCACGATGAGCGTGTCGGTGGATTTCCACAAAATGGATGCCGTCATGGACATTCTGATGAACCGATGTGGACAGGCGTTCTACATCGATGCTCAATCGGCCAAGCGTCTTCTGCCCGAGTTTGCCGGAGACGACGCGGGCGAGAGCGACTTGATCGAAGGCGAGGCGGAAGAGTCCAAAAAGGGACCGGGAACTCCACCGCGCTTCGCCGCATAAGTGCATTGAGGCGCAATACGTCAATGCGTATCATTGGTGCGATACATGCTACATCGGAGTTGTCAGTCATGACGCAGGAAAACGACAAGCCGCCGCTGTCGCAGTTGCCCCCCGATCTCCTTGGGGCACTCGTGAAGTTCCGTGCTGAAAATGGTCGGACGTGGAGGCATAAGTTGCTTTCCGGTTGGCTGCGGGCCGCATTTCCCGGCGAGCTGCAACGGCTGCGTAACGAATTCGGGCCGGAATGGCTCACGGGAGTGAAGGACGCCGAGTTCGACAAGCTTGCAGAGGTCGCTGCCAACGTCGAGCCGGCCGTCGGAATTCGTGGCCACGAGGCTCCGGCAATGCTCAGCGAGGCCAGCTACAAGGGCGAGTTCGGCAACAAACGTCATTTGACGCGCAAGGAGAGCGTCATCATCCCGGTATCCGCGCTTGCGCACATGCGCGGGGTGCGCGGCGAACGCCGCGACTTTACTGTGGATGAGTCGGGCAGTCAGCGGTTCGGCAATTACGAGGTCGCCGAGTGGGAGCAGTTCAAGGCGGATCTCGCGAAAAACGGCATGTCCGAGCCGGTGACGATCAACATCGATGTTGGCGAAGAGGTCTGCATCTACGAAGGCAACCATCGCATTCAGGCCGCATTGCAAAGCGGCTGGAATGTCATTGCCGCTGACATCCGCTATTACGGTGGAGCGGAGACGACATTCGAGGGCGGGTCATTCTTTCGACAGACCATCGCTCGCCTCGAGGAAGGCAACGAATCGAAGGCGTCTTCAGTGCGCCCACGCATGTAAGGAGTGTCGAAATGTTCGTATCTGAATTCATGACAGAAATCGGCTTGGCAGGGACCGACATTCCTCCACGGGTCACGTGGTCGATGGACGCTCCCGGCGCAACGGTCACCGCGAGACTCGACCGAGAGGATATGCGGGTGGAGTTCGGCGTGTATGAGACGTTGGACGGTGAGTCCACCGTCATGAGTGGTGTCGCCCTGCTGCAATCCGGATCTGACGAAGTGCGTTTCCGCGATGAAACCGACGAGATGTTCTTCGAGCGGTTCGCCGAGACAGTGCGCCTCATGCGCCTGGAGCAAGAAGAATGAACGAGGCACAAGTGAACGTCGTGAATGCTTCCACGGTGCTGGTCGAGCCGGGGCAGATGGCGGCATTCGAAAAGCGCCTGGAATCGCTCAACAAGAAGGCCGCGAAGTTCGGGTTGTCCCACATCCGAATCGTTAGCGTCGCAGATACGCTCTACGAGCGTAAGAGCGAATACGTCGGTCGCGACGCGGACAGGCTGCTCACCCACCTCGTGCCCATTCAGGGATCGCGGAATGTCGATCATCCAGTGCTTATTAAGCGGTTGGAGATCGAGTACCCGGAGATCAAGCTCGGGCATTGGCGCGTGGTCGGGAAGCTCGAAGCCGTCGAAGGTGGGAACCTTGCCTTCGCTGTCTCGCGCGGCGAATCCGATGTTGCTGCGCTGGCCGAGCGCGCCGATTGCCCTATCGAGTGCGAGCACTGCAACACCAATCGTCGCCGCAAGGACGGATACCTGCTGCGTGATGACGAAAGCGGCGACTACAAGGAGGTCGGCAGCAACTGCCTGGAGGATTTCACGGGCATCGACCCGGCTGCGGCCCTGTTCATGGCTCAGATGTGGAACGTCGTCAAGATCGCCGAGGACGACTTCGCAGAATTTGGACGCTCAACTCGCGCCAATGCTGTCAGGACCGATCGGTATCTGGCTGACGTGTGCTTCATTACCGAGAACTACGGGTTCACGTCTGCTGCGAAGGCGCGGGACACGGGCGTCATTGCGACATACGATGAAGCGCTCTCGTTGCCGCGCGCGCTGGAGCGCGACAACGGGCTGCGACAGAAGTACGAGGAACAGTTCGAGCGGCATCTGGAGAGGGCAAGCGCTGTCCGTGGATGGATCACTTCCAAGCCAGAAGAATCCATGTTTGACCGGAATCTGAAGTTGCTATTCGCGAGCGATGCACTGTCTCTCGACCGAAAACACCTTGCCTTCGCCGCGGCGGCCGTCCCCCTATACAACCGCTTCCTGGCTAACAACGTAGCTACGCGAAAGCCGAGCCGCCATGTTGGTTCGCCCGGCGAGAAAGCAGAAGGAACGTTGACGGTCGAACGTCTGATACCGCTCGAAACGCCCTACGGCGTTTCCGACCTCGTGCTGATGAAGGATCAGGACGGAAACAAGTTGAAGTGGAAAACGACTGCCTGCCCATCGGAAATCAGGAACGGTGGCGTCGGCCGCTCGATGGCCGCAACGTTCAAGATCAAGGAACACGGCGACTACAAGGGGATGGCGCAGACCGCCATTACGCATCTCAAGGTGCTCCGCTGGATCGACGCGGTTGGTAGCGATGCGGACGAAGGCGGCGTTGCTCCGGTCATCAGCGAGGATGATTCGCCAGCCGTCCGATCCGCCAAAGCTCGCTTTCTTTCCGAGCACGGCGTGAACAGCGTTGATGTGTCAGTGCCGCCTAAGGAACGCTATCGCCCATAAGCCACTTGATTTCGCTTGCTCTCAAAAGTGCGTATCATATGTGTGATACGCAGTCGTTGACCGCGAAAGGAACTGATAATGAGCCGATATGAATATTGTGTCGCCGATAGCGACAGGACTTCGGGGTGGGCGGGGTCGGGGCAAGGCGTGAATGAGCCGAATTCCTATGGTATGAGGCCGATTGAAGTGGCAGCACAAGCGGCAGATGCGGAAGAGTTCAGGATGATTTTCGCCTCTCCTGAATTTGACCCGACGCTCGTCAATCCTTTCAGATTTGCCGAAGTTGGGCGGATGGTGCGTGACTATCAGCATGGTGCGGAGGAGCGGTACGCGGCTATCCGGAAAGCACTGAGCGAATTCAACGACACGTTTCCCTACGACGAAGAGCGTCGGTGTCGTGTGCGAGCGGAAGCGCTTGCGCCGGTCGTCGCATCACTCCCGAAAATCGCCGACGGCGATTCGCCCGCGGCTCGGGCAGCGAAGGCAAGATTCATCGGCGAGCATGCCCCCGAGAGCCAGCATACCGTGGCTTCAGGCGAGCAGATCACCCCGCGCCCCGCCGCATCGCGCATGCGCATGTAAGCACTCTTCCGGGCTATTCAAGAAAGTGCGTATCGATATCGTCATACGCATAAATCGGAGCTATCAAAATGTCACTCGCGTCATTTGCTCAGAAAGAACGCGCCAAGCGTTTGATCCCTCGCCTGGACGCCTGCACCGGGAGGATCGATGAGGGAAGCATCGTCAGATCCCACGCGATGGTCTATGCAGCCTTCCTGTCGGATTACGTGGCCGGTCGAATCGATGCGGCTAACCCCGAGACGGTCGGAATGTTGAGCATGGCCGACGAGTTCTGCGATCTCGTTGAGCACGAGTATCCGGTCATCAACTGAGGTCAGCCAATGAGCGAGTTTCAAAAGAAGGCGGAAGGTCTTTTCGCGCGCTTTGCCGAGAAGCTGTCAAAGGTTGATCTCAAGTTGGCAGTCAGTCTCCCGGCTGTAATCGGCGCAACGGTAGTGGTTGCTGGTTGTGCGCTCGAAGCGCACGGCGAGCTTGGCCTTCTCCGGCACGGAAACGATGTTGGCCCGGCGCTTCGGGGGAGCATGGACGCGCTTGGCGCATACAAACAAACGCTTGGGCAATACCCGTTCGGAGAGTTCCTCCTTCGTGGCATCGAGGGCAAGCTTCCGTCGTTCGGCGGCAACACGCAGGCTCGCGGTTTCGCATTCATGGTCGCTGCGCCGATCATCAGTGCGGCAGCGGTCACGCTCTCGCGCGGCTTCCAGAAAATCAAGGCATCGCTGCACGGTCAAGGCGAGCGTATGCGCCGTGAGGCGACGCAAGCGCTTGTCGCCGTCGAACCCGAACCGGTGGACGATGAGGGGCGCTATACGTGGGCGCGGAATCGGTCAACTGAAACGGGGCAAGGGCAAGACTGGCGGCACTCGACGCAGGTCGAGATGCGAGAGCCACCGGGGACGGTTGAAATGCTCAGGCGAATCGCCCTGGCGCATCGCGTCAACGTGCTGGATCTGGAACTGCGCGGCGACAAGGTGGTACTGAACACCGCGCGTTCCGCGCAGCAACACGCGGCACCGCCGCCGTGGTCCGACAGCAATTCACCGGCATTCCGTCCGATTTGCGAGGTCGATTCGCCTTTCTGGCGCGAGACTGAACGCCAGGTCTACATCCTCAATCGATATGCGCGCCAGCATGGTTTGAATGCCGGCGCATTGTACGTTCGTGATGATGTGGTCTATGAAGACAATCCCAATGCGTTCGTGGATCGCAAGGTCTGTGACGTCAACTCGCTGGAATGGGATGCGGCGCATCGTCAGTTGATCGGAGAAGAGCTAGGCTATTCCCCGACCGGCCTCGAAGACCATAAGCGATGGGAGCGGGAGGAGCACGAAGCTTACGGCACCTCGCCAAACCACCGCACCAAAATCCGTATGTCGTAGGACGAGCGTCGGAGGCCACGTTGTGAACGGTTATTTCGTCAAGAACATTGGCGCCAACCGCGGGAAGCCGCGCATTTGGCTTCAAGGATTGGAGCTTGAAAAGGCAGGGTTTCAGCCGGGCGCAAGCTACGAAATCGATGTCAAAGGCAATTCCGTCGTTCTTACGGTGAAGGCGGATGGCACAAGGATCGTGTCTCCAAAAAAAGTCCGTGAACGGACTCTGCCTGTCATCGACTTGAATAGTAAGGCGCTGCTCGCCATTTTCGACGGGATGGCGGCCGTTAGAGTGATCCCGAAGGATGGCGAGATCTATATCGTCCCTCTCGCTTCGGAGATCAAGAAGCAAGAGCGATTTCAGCGGTTGCGAGAAAAGTTGGAGCAAGGCGAGCCGCTCGCGATCGGCAGCCTCTCGCATGGCGGGGGGATTCTTACCCACGCGATTCATGAGGGCCTGCGTCGTGCCGGTATCGAGGCAAAGCTGGCATTTGCAAATGACATTCGGCCGGAGCTAATCGAGCATGCGTCGCAGAACAATGACGCCTGGTCGCATGACACCGTTCCGCTGGCTGCGCCGATGCAGGAGCTTGCCTTTGACGATCGTGCATTGGCGCAGGTGCCGAAGGTTGAGATCCTCGAGGCCGGAATCCCGTGCAGCGGTGCGAGCAGGGCGGGTGTCGCAAAGCGAGGACTGAAGCACCCGGAGGAACATCCGGAGGTCGGACATCTGGTGGTTTCTGCGTTGATCCTGCTCAACAAGGCCGCCCCTGCGGTCGTGTTGATCGAGAACGTCGTCACCTATGCCACGTCAGCGTCAGCCAGCATCCTGCGCACGCAGCTACGCGACCTCGGCTACACAACTCATGAGCGCGTACTGCGCGGTAAGGAATGGGGGGCCATCGACAATCGAGAGCGCTGGTGCATGGTGGCCGTCACCCACGGGATCAGCTTCGATTTCGATCAGCTAATGCCTCCAGATACCGTGCCGCGTGAACTCTCGGAGATTCTGGACCCGATTGGGCCGGACGATTCGCGGTGGTCCACGATGCAGGGCCTCAAAGACAAGCAGGTACGGGACAAAGCTGAAGGCAAGAATTTCAAGATGCAGATCTTCGACGCATCGGATACGAGCGTAGGGACGCTCACGAAAGGCTACAGCCGCGTTCGAAGTACCGACCCAAAGCTTCGTCACCCGACGAACCCTGAATTGCTGCGGCAGTTCACTCCAGCCGAGCACGCGCGCATGAAGACGATACCCGCTCATCTGCTTGAGGGGGCATCGGACACCGTGCAGCATGAAATGGCGGGGCAGTCAGTGATTTGGGAGCAATTTGTGGATGTCGGCCATCACGCCGGAAACGCACTCAACCGCGTTGTAGGTAAGCCGGAAGTCACCCGTCCTGTCGTCACGGACAGTGATCCGCCAGCGGTTAGGGCTGCGAAGGAACGCTTTCTCGCTGAAAACGCTGAGTTGGTCCCGGACGACTACATGCCGGCGACCCATGACGTTCCGCAGGCTCCTATTCGCAAACTTCGAATTATGTAAGGGTCACTCGATGACTAAGCGAACCATCCTCACCGAAAAGCCTGACGTGGCGAAACACGTTGCTGAGTTTTTCGGCATCGAAAAACGTCTGCCAGGCGCGTATTTGCTGAAGAACGGCGATTACGTCACTAACAACATCGGGCATCTACTCGGAATCGGGTCTCCCGAGGACTACATGAGCGAGGCGCAGAAGGCCGCGCGTGGCTTCGATCAGTTGCCGATTCTGCCGCCGAAGTTTCGGCACTTCGCCGACAAGGAGAGGGCCGACCAGCTTCGGACGGTCGTGAAGCTGCTCAAAGAGGCGGACATCATCGTCAACGCGGGCGATATCGACCGTGAAGGGCAATTGATTGCAGACGAGGTGATCGCGTATGCCGGGATCAACCCAGATGGCAGCGTGAAACCAGTTGAGCGCGTGTTGATCACCGCGAACAACGAGGCTTCGCTGCGCAACGCCTTTGCTCCGCAGAATCGCAGAAAGAACGGTGAGCCTCAGTTCGTGAACAGGCGATTCGCCGGCGAGGCTCGCTCAGAGGCGGACTGGCTCATCGGCATGAACGGTTCACGCGGTGTGAGGGCGGCAATCGGCGTTCGCCTGGACGAAGCGCTGTCAGTCGGTCGAGTCCAGACTCCGACGCTCGGTCTCGTGGTCATGCGTGAACTGGAAATCCGCAATTTCAAGGCAGTCACGTATTACGTGCCGGAGATCGAATTGCCTGACGGCCGAGTGCTCGAATGGACCGGGCGTCTGGAAGGTGCCGATCAGGCTGGCATCGACAGCGAAGGCCGAATCATCGATCGACGCGTCGCCGAGGCCATCGTCGCACGCATCAAGGCGGGTTTGGAGGGCGTTGTCACGCACTACACCGCGATCGAGCGCGAGCAGGAACCTCCATTGCCGTTCAACCTGGCGAAGCTTCAGTCGGAAATGTCGGCGCGGCACGGTATGTCGGCAAAGGAGACGTCGAAAGCTACGCAGTCGCTGTATCAGAACCGCAAGATGGTCACCTATATCGGTACCGATTGCCAGTTCCTTCCACAGTCGATGCATGAAGAAGCGCCCGACGTGTTGAAGGGAATCTCCGGACAGTACATGAAGCTCGCGAGCGGTACGAACCCGGCTTTCAAGTATTCGTGCTGGAACGATTCCAAGGTATCTGCGCACCACGCAATCATTCCGACAGGCGAACTGGCCAGTGGCCTGACTACGGAAGAACAGCGCGTGTTCGATGCAGTCGCACGTCGCTATATGGCGCAGTTCTATCCGAAGCACAAGTTTGTCGAGAACAAGCTCGAGGCCGAGTACGGACAGGACGTGTTTGCCTCTGGATGGCGAAAGACGCTCGTGGATGGCTGGAAGGTTGTGGATCAGCAAGCAGACGAAGACGTAAAGGATGCCGAATCGTTGGAGAACAAGCCAGCGATGCGGATTCGGAATAAGTAGCTTACTAACCCAGGTCGGAGCAATCAATGAGTGTCTATATTCAACCGTTCGAGGAAGCCTTGCATAACGGTGAGCGATCGCAGGTCACGATCGGCGTCAACAAAGATGCCGTGAAGATGCTGGAGGCGGAGTTGGCGCGTGGAGTGCCGATGCAGGGAACCTCGGGCGATGCTCTGGCCGAGATGGGTCGGCGTCTGCATCGTGCGTATTCGTTCGTCCACGACATTCACATGCAGATGCGTCCTCAGTTCGATGCCAGCGTCGGGCAGGCCGATGCAGAGACGCTGCGGATGCTGCTGAAGGATGCACGCTCACACCTGGTCGATCCCGCGAGCGGACACGACGACGGGCTTTTGCTGGCGGATCTCGTGGACCGCATCGATGCCGCGCTGAATGAGCCTGCCGCGTCGAATGTATCGCGTCCGCGTATGCGCGGTTGATTCTTGACTGGAGAAACTATGGCAACGTACATCGTGATCAGCTTACCCGACGGATACAACGGGCACACTGCGAATTTTGTCGGCGAGCCGGTCGAGCGCGACGGCAATCACGTGAAGCTCAAATGCGCAGAGCGCGGCCGGGAGTACATGATCCGCTGGATTGCCGATGCAGATCTTCAGGCGGCGATTGACTCGCAATTGGCCAACGCAAAGGCATGGGAGTATCGCGACGAGAACGAGGGCGTTTCGTTCCAGTCGCTTGATCGGCTTCCTGCCGAAAAGCGGGAACAATGGACGAGCGAGCGTCCGCTCGATGCCGTGCCTGCCTCGTTGGTCGGCCTTGGCGTGGAAGCGTCCGATCAGGCCACGGAAATGGCCGCTAAGCCGCGTATGCGGCCGTAGCGAGGTCACGCCATGTCGAGAGCCCTTAGTGTGTTGGTAGCCGTCTCAGACCCGCTGCGGTGCCTTGGCATCGAGGCGCTGGTGTTAGGCGCAGGCATCGCTGATGCCTGCGATTTCGCCTCATCGACGCGGGATCTCGCTGAGAAAATGCGTCGCCTGGAAAGCTACGCGGCCGCCGTCATCGATCTGGACCTAAATGACGCGCCGGCGTTCGATCTAATCGGCCGCATTCGGTCGCTCTCACCGGCGATGGGCGTTCTTGCCCTTGATCTAGCGGCGGGTGCCGATCGCACGGTGCGGGCGCTGCGCAGCGGCGCGACCGGTGTCGTCGGTGCGCAGGCGACGCGTGCGGAAATACTGGATGCGTTGCGTGCCGTGGCCGCCGGCGTCAGGTTCGTTCAGGCGAGTTCGCTCACGACGCTGATCAACCAGATCTCCGGACAAGCTTCCGAGCCTTCCCACGAAGACCTGTCGAATCGGGAATACCAGACGCTCTGTATGCTCGCGCGTGGATTGAGGTTGGTGGACGTGGCTGGAGAGCTGTCAATCAGCGTCAAAACGGCCAGCACCTATCGTTCGCGCTTGCTCGAAAAGCTTCAGCTTCGCACCAATGCGGATCTGATCCACTACGCGCTCACGAACGGCCTGGGCGTGACCGGACCGGTTGCGGGCCGGGTGCGCGCTGGCACACTTGCCGAGAGGAGGTAGATGTTGCGCGCAGTACCATGCCGAGGAGTATAATGTCAACCAGAAGGTGTCCAATGGAGTGGATCATGCCTGCTGACAAACTCGGCCGTTATATGACCAGCGACGTGTTTCTGGCACGCGCCAATGCGGCGGTGAAGAAGGCCGTCCGTAACCTTGAAGAAAAGGGCATCGAACCTGCCTACGTCGTGCGCGAGCCGAAAGAGGCGGCGACGGAGGTGTCCGGCGATGTCGTCAAGGTGAGCGTCGGAGCGTCCAGCGCGAAGCGTAAAACCCTTAGAGTCGCATGACCATCACGAACGAAGAAGAAAAGGGCATTCCCGCAGTCATCGTCTTCGCCGGGCCGAACGGATCGGGGAAGTCCACCATCACAGAGGCAGTCGTCGGTGACCCGGATCAGTTTTCCGGAGAGTACATCAACGCCGACGACATCGCCCGCACTCTCCAAGATCAAATTCCCGATTACCGCGAGCGCAACCTGAAAGCGGCGCAGATGGCGGAGGAACGCCGTCTTCAGGCGTTGCAGGAGGGGCGCGACTTTGCCTTTGAAACCGTCATGTCCACGCCGGAGAAGGTCGCACTGATGACGCAGGCAAAGGCGCTCGGCTACCGCGTCTCCCTGTTCTTCATCACGACGGAAGATCCTGAAATCAACGTGCGCCGCGTCGCCGGCCGGGTTGCGGACGGTGGTCATGCCGTCGAGCCGGACGCGATCCGCCGTCGCTATGCTGCGACTATGGACCTGCTGCCGGCCGCGTTCGAGCATGCGGACCAGGCGACGGTGCTCGACAACTCGGAAGAGCCAGGCAACTTGCGGATCGTTGCCACGAAGGCTGATGAAGAGGTGGAGTTTCCGGTCGAGGATGCGGTCCTGCCTTGGGTGGCCGAGAAGCTGACTGATCCCTACATGCGGCGGCTCGCGTCACGCAAGCTGCTGACGGCAGCGCTATCGGATGGTCGATCTGTTCGCGTCGCCGAGGCGGCGCACGGCAAGGATTACACCGGCCTGGTGGTCCGCGTCACCGAGCACCACGCGTTGCAGGACGTGGCGGGCGAACTGCTGCTGCACGATCGGCAACTGGCCGCCACGATGACGTATGTGGTGGGCCAGGAGCAGACCGTGAGCTATCGGTACGAGCACGGCAAAATCGTGCCGGTCGATGCTCCCGCGCAAACAGCGCGACAACAGCAGTCACCGAAGCAAAACTAAGAATCGACGGCGCGGTCGCGCTCACCGGCCGCGCCGTATGCGTAGTTGTTGTCGATCCAACGTTTCGCCCACTCGATACCTCGCTGATGGGCTTGAGAGCGAAAGACACGGTTGCCAAGATCAACGAACACAAAGCGTTCTCCGTGCTCGCGCTCGACAATCGCGCATGACTGGAAGAGCCTCTGCTTTGCCAAGATGAGAGGCGCAGCGTCTATCGTCCAGCCTTTGTAGGTTGCCATGCGCTTCATTGCACCCTCAACAGTCGCGTCGTCAGGTGCTCATGGTACGCCGTCAGGCTGCGACCGTCTTGGGCTGCCTTAACGGTCTCGTCTGTACTGCTTGGGGTTGTACACTGCGGACTTCCATGATGGATCTCGCACGTGGCCATCGCGTTTGAAGAGAGGAAACAACGATGGAACCCACATTGCCGCGGCGATCATCAGCAACGCCAGCGATCGCCACGTGAATCCTGCATCGTCGCCACGTGACATGACGGACGCATTCTCAGTGAAGAAGCCGACACCGGTCGGGCCGAACACTTCAAAGTTCTTCTGCATCACGTGCCCGCGCACGCTTACGTTGCGATAGATGCAAGTTCCGTCTCCCGGCACCGTGTCTTTTGCCACACCCGCCACGCAAGCCGCTGGTACCCATACGTCAACGTGTTGATGATGGACAGAGTAGCGAATCGCCAACAGTGCAGTAACGGCAATCGCACAGCGTGCCAGGGACTTAATCCCGATTTTCATCTTTCACCTGCTGTTCATGAGCGGCTTTATGGCCCTCCAAACAGACCGCTGCGATGGCGAATGCGCAGCCGAGGGCGAGTGCTGCCATCAGTGCATACGGCAGCAAGGCGACAGAGAATAGCTCAACTTTTGCGATGGGCGCCAATGCCTCGATCGCGTTATGAATGCTCATCTCGGTTCCTCCATTTGGTGTTCGGATTAGAGTGTGATTGAGGTCATTTTCGGAGTGGAAGGCTCGACCCCTGCATGGCTTAACCTTCGATTCGTCGCGGCGGAGCTTCGCTACCGAACTCGTCTTTGAATTCTTGCCTCATATCCATCTCATAGAGAATCTGCTTCACGTCGCTGGCCTCCAGCGGATGGAAATTGAGTGAGAAAAGCCGTTTCCAGCCGATGTTGTCCGCGTCGGTGGAGCAATCGGTACAAAGCTGAAACCGGACGGTGAAGTAGTTGCCATTCCTAGTTTTAGCTATGACGCGCCATGCTTTTTCCGTTGACTTCACGGTACCCAAATTTAAGTAGGGAGCACGGCCATCATCCTCGTAGATCGCGATAATCTTCGCGTCCTTACCACTCCAATGCACGTCCGGTTGCATTGATTGGAGAGCTGGCTGCGTGGTTGACCAGTGTGACATGGCAGTCGTGACGCTCGCCTTTGCGTTTGCAACGACGGTTGCATTGGCGTCATCTCGAGCTTTCTTGGGATCGAGCAAGGCTATTTTCACAGCCGTCATCACAAAAAGGCATGCTGCTAGTATGACGGCCACACCCCGGAAGAAGCCCTTCGTGGAAGCGGGGTGCTTTGGTGCCGTGTTCTTCGCGATGTTCATGCCTTCCTCTCGTTGTCATCAATCAATCCGTGTTCACGGAACAGAGCTAGATCCTCAGAGTCGATACCATCGATGCTTCCCCCCTGCCTGAACAGACTACGCACCACGGTCGTGGCACTTCCTTCTTCCCGTAGAAGCATCGCGATCGCGCAGAAATAGCCGTTGCGCCAGCCGTCGTTCCTGTCTTGATTGTGAGCCGGGGAATGTGTCGCCGTAGCGGCCTTCTTGTCGCATTCGATGCATCGCAATTCAACCGGCAATGCCATGAAGTCAGCGAGCGGCACAAACTTCGCGCGCGTGCTCGGCCGCGATGTGTAGCGGCATCGTGAACGGCCACCGCTGTCGGTAGCGAGATGAATGCGTTTCATGGTTACGGTTTCGTCTTGTCTGACTCGATGCGATTGGCCGCTGGCACGCGGTGCGGTCGAGTGGTTTTCAGCGAAATCGCATTCGCTCGCCCGCCGCAGCGCGGGCATTCCCACTGAATGCTGCTGGCCATGCCTTGACTGTCCGGTCCCACGTAGAAAAAGCTGTCGTCACGTGCTTTGTACGTGATCGGCTTCGCATGACCGAATAATCGGCACCAAAGGCGTTTCAGCATCGTCGTTTCCTAGTGCTGGCAGTAAGCGTCGCGGCGAGCTTTCCACAGGACCGTGATGGCGTCCAGGTTGGTCGCAAAGCGTCCGAGTTCCCGGCAATCGCTATCCGATGCGCTGTCATATGGCGCATTGATTGACGCCCGCCATTGGCCGGATGCGCAGCGCTCGTACCCGCCGACGCACTCGTAACCGCCTGGCGTCGAGGTGGACGTGGGGCATCGGCGAAGCAGAAAGCCGTTGGCCTTGGCCGCGTCCCCGTTACTGTTGCGCTCAATGTAGAACTCGGCGTCATCGAGCAGTATCAGGTGCCTGTCCATTGTCGCGTTGTTAGCCATTGCTGCGATGTGCTTTCGGGCTGACCGGAATCCAGCGCAGCGGATCGCTACGGTCGCGGTCGATTGCACCATCGGACGTTCTCATATGGACGCCGGTGTCTTCACATACGAACCCGTCACGAACAGCGCCAAGCGAATATGCGTCGTTCTTGAAGTAACAGAACGAGAAGGGGTCTTGCGACGGCTGGTGAGTGTCCAGTTTGCCTGCGACCGGCTGACGGATCGCAAGTTGCGCCTGAGCGAGTCCTTGTGCTGCGTCAATGGCGGCTTGTTCAGCAGTCTGAGACGCGAACGTCGAATTGCACGCGACTGCCAACGCAGCCAACAGGAACTGCTTCTTCATGTTCTTTTTCTCCGTAGGGTGTGGACGAGTCGGACGACTCACTGCTGCCGCCTGTAGCGGCAACGATCAGGCGTCTGCGGCCTTCTGCTTCTTTACTTGCGGCACACCGCAGGTTCCGACTTCCAACGTCGTGGCGGTTCGAGGTCGGACTTCGGCGTGTAGGGCCTGACAACGACCGTGCATTTCTCGTTCGCAACCATGACAGGCACGACGTACCCTCCCTGTCCGGCGGTGGGCTCACCGGCCTGAATGGTTGCCTTCTGAACGGCAAATTCGGCTTCGCTCTTGATGTCGTAACGATCAGCGGGGTGTAGCGCCTGACCACTCGCGGCAGTCGAGAAGGCGCAGGCTGCAATGAGCGCCGACGTGCAGGCAATCTTCACGGTGGCTGTTGTCATTTCGTGTTGTCTTGGCTAGTGATGCCGCGCTTGAAGTCGGAGAACTTCTGGACTGCGGCGATCATGAGGTAGGGCGTAGCCCCGGACACTTGGATGGTGGCCGATGCATCCCCTACAGCTTCTCGAATGGCCGCGATGGTTTGCTCGAACGCTTCGCCCTGAAAACGGGCTTTCTGTTCGGCCGACGCCGCGGTGAGATTGATCGTGATTTCCATGGCAGGGTTACAGATTGCGGTGGTTGTAGTCGTAGCCCGTCACAACGCCGCGCGAATTGAATCGCACGGTCAGCTCGCTGTTCTTCTCCGAGCGGCCGAGCAGGTTCAGGCCGGGCAGGAAGGCAAGCGCCGAGTTCTCGACGCGCTGGTAATGCCACGTGGCGTTGCCCTTGTCGTCGCTCGTCTGTTCGCTCGGCTGACCGAACTTGGTGAGGACATCCTTTTTCGTGGTGCGTCCCGCCTGGATGGTCGACACTGCTGCTTCGTCAGCGACGGCGGGGGAAGCCCCAACGGCGCAGCCGTTCAGCAAAGCTGCTGCGAGGAGCATCGTTGCCGTCGTGGTCAGGATTCGTTTCATCTTCTTCTCCGTGCAGTGGTTGGCCTTCCGGCGCTGCTTGCGCTTTTTTGTCCGGTAGGTCCGATTCGTCGGGCATTTCGCCCTTGGATTTCTTGATGCCGTTTTCGGCGGCAATCTTCATAGCGTCAATAACGAACAGATCGCGCTTTTCCTTGAGCGCTTTTCTGATCCACGAGTGCGGCACGTATGCTTCACCGTTGTACACACCGATCACTTCCGGGGGATCAGAAAGAGAGCGCTTCTCAGCGCCGTCTGCGCCGTCAGGATGAAGCAGGGCGGGAATCATCGCTTCGCCGATGGCTTCGCAATAGCCGACCCAACCCATGTCAACGCCGCTGTTGCTGACGATGTGGAAAAACGCCACGGGCGTCCGTCCACTCCTGGCTCGCATGGCTGCCATCGTCAGAACGGCGCTTCGATTTCAGGCTCGTCCGACGCGGCTGCCGGACTTCCTGCCGTAGCAGCGGGCCGGGAAGCGGCCGGTGAGGGCGGAGTTGAGTCGCGTTGACGCTCGGCTTCTTCGCCAGTCGGGAAAACGACATTGGCAACGACCTCGGTGATGTAGCGATCCTGGCCGTCCTGCTGGTACTTGCGCGTGCGGGTGCGCCCCTCAACGTACACTTCCGTGCCTTTCTTCAGGTTGCGCGCCACTTCAGCCGGCGGGCCGAACACCGAAACACGGTGATAGTCTGCGAATTCCTTCCAGTCGCCGCTGCCTTTGTCCTGATAGCGCTCGTAGGTCACGAGTCTGAGGTTGGCGACCATACCGCCGCTCGGAATGCTGCGGCCCTCTGCGTCAGCGGTAAGGCGACCGAGAAGGATTTGCTTGTTGATGCTGCCCATATACCCCCCGATTAATTGCGTATCGTATATATGATGCGTGAAATTTGCCTGACGCGCAATGTCGGTTTTAGCCCGACTGGTTGCCTGAATCGGACCACCGGATACGGTGCTTGTCGTTGAGATCGCGGTGCAGTTTCAGATCTTCGGTGTGCGAGTAGATGGATGTCGTCGAGATACTTTCGTGCCCCAAGACCGCCTGCACCGTGCGCAGATCCGCTCCGGCATTCAGCATGTCCGTTGCGGCGGTGTGGCGCATCCAGTGCGTCGAAGCGGCCTTGAGCCGCGAAGCGCTCTCCGGATCGCTTCGGGCGAGCACCGACTCGGCATGCTTGAAGATCTCCTTGAACAAGACCCAAACCGACTGTCGCGTCAGCGGCCGGAATGCCGTTTTGGTGCGAAGCGAGAATACGAGCGGAGTCGCCTCGGCCGGCGCAGGCCATGGCGATAGGCCGAATGCCTCGCGGTAGCGTGAGATCTCGGGCAGGAAAGGGTCCGGGATCGGGATTGAGCGTTCCTTGTCGCCCTTGCCGATCACGGTCAGGAAATAGCGTTTGCGCGCGTCCTCGCGGTCCTGAATGGCGGAGAAGCCTCCCATCGTGCCGTTGATCGCTTCCGCGGTGCGGATGCCGGTCATATAGAACAGCGTCGCCATCCATCGCCAGCGGGCATGGTGTTGCCGCTGAAAGACGGTTTCGCGGGGTAGTTCCTCGATAGCGGCGAGCACCGCGTGCCACTGATCTTCGGTCAGAAAGCGTGATTGCGAACGCTCCGGCTTCTTCAGGCGACGGCGGTTGCGAATGATGGGATTTCCTGCCAGGTAGCCGACGCTGCGCAGCCACTCGAACATCGACCAGATAATGCCCTGCGCGTAACGGATGCTCGATGGCCGCAGCGGTCCGGCGAAAGGCCGATAGTCTTTCGACACACCGCCATCCTTGTCGCGCCGGCCACGCTTCGTCCCGACCCACACGGATCGCGGTTGAGGATCGGTGAGGAACGCGAGATACGCGTTCCAATCCTCGTAGACGACGGATGACAATGGCTTGCCGCGGCTCGCCAGCACCCATATATAGAAGCGCACGACCTCCTTTTCATAGGCGTCGTAGGTCTTCTGCTGATCGGTGAACTGGCTCAACCAAAGCCGCATCGCCTCCCAATCGGTATTGGCCGTGATCTGCTGCCTGCCGCCACCCCGGTTCGCGCCCGAACTGCCATCGAGCGAGGGCGGAAGCGTGGCGTTGAGCGCGAGCGCGAACGCCTGGTTGGGAGTCGTCGTAAGTGCCGTCATCGTTACGCTGCTGCCTGGGTCTTGTGTTGGGTCACCACGTCGTCCAAGCTGAACTCGGCATCGCTGTCCTCGGCATCGCCTTCTGCCGCCGCCGTGGTGGCTGCTCGCGCCCGCTTGTTCTTCTCGCGCTTTTCGGATTTCGCGTACACCTGCTGCACCTCGTGGTGCGCGTCGAAAAGTGCCTTCAGGCTTGCGGCCGACATCGTGACCGTCTTGCCTTCCAGTTCGTCCTCGTTGCCGGTCAGGAGCGTTTGGAGATTCTCGCGATCGCTTTCCGACAGCCGAGTGTAGAAGGTATCGAGCGAGGAAACCACCTTGCTGACGACCTGGCGCGGGATCGCCGGTCCGTAAAGGGACTTGGCCGTTACCTTCTTGCCGCCGTTGGCGCGCTCCTTTTCAAGACCATCGATGAGAATCTCGAGCGTCTTCTTGCTGCCGTGCTTGCGCAGCAGCGGGATTACCACGTCGGCAGACGTCTGCTCCAGAACGAGCATTTCCTGAATCGCAGTATCCGACTCAGCGAGCATGATGCACTGCTCGACGTGCGTGTCCGAGCGGCGCACGTGCGCGGCGATACGCTGGACAGGCCAGCCCCAATTCGCGAGGCGTCGGTAGCCATGACCCGATTCCAGCGGCATCAGTTGCAGGCCCTGTTGTCCGGTGGAGACCATATGGGCGACGCGCTCTGCGTCGTTCCCACGAAAGTGCCGGCATTCCACAAACTGAATATCGTGACCTTCATCAATCAGTTCCAGATCCATCAGGAGCCGGTTTTCACCATCAACGAGGAACACTTCGCCGTCTTCGACCCGAACGTCCAGCGGCGGGAATGTCGCACCGGCGAGCTTCGCTTGCTTGAGGCTGTCGATGTACGTGCGGCGGGTAGGGGTCATCTGCCCGTACAGCTTCGAGCGGACGTTGAAGCCCTGTTCGATCTGGATGATGCGTGGATCGACCTTGAAGTGAGTGACCTTCGCAACGCCGTCGATGCTCTTGTCCTCGGCCATTGCCTTGAGGGAAACGTGGTTTGCCATTCTGATCTCCAGTCGCGGGGGCTTAGTAGCCCCCAAAAAGCGAGGATTTTCCTCAAAAAACACGTATCACTATAACGATACGCAATCTCCGGGACGTTTCACGGCAAAACTGCGTCCCCGCCGCATCCCTTGCGCAGCAAAGCATTCCCGGCGAAATGAGGCCAATGTTTCACGGAAATGCGATGATCTAACCTGCACCGCGCCTACTGAGTGACATAATAACCGTTATGTCAGATAAGAGCAAGTGAGGATCATAATAATGACGTTGTACGTAATCATGAATTGACGCCGTTGCGATGCTTTTCTATGCTTGTTGGTGTGTGTCGGCCGTTTCAACGCCCCGTGCTCGCGCCGGCGAGCCATGAATTGACTTGGAGAGAAGCTGCTATGCGTAAGGCACCGGACGGACAATCGATCGACCCCGCAGCCGTTGAGCGCGAGATCGCGCGGATCAACGCTGCAATAGATGACTTCGCGGCGGAAATGAAGGTGGTCATGGCGCGAAAGGCCGCGGAGGGGCGCGTCGGGTGGGACGACCCTGCCCTGCGCGCGACAATCGTCAGTGACTTGATCGCGCACGCCATCTGCGCGGACAAGTCACCTGCACATGGGGTCCACGCGGCAAACTACGCGATGATGCTGCGCTACATCAGCGCATCAAAGCCTTCGATAGCGTAGCGTTTGTTTTGATTTGATTGCGCATGATATCGAATGCTATCATCCGATATGATTCGATATCAAATCATGGGGAGTTATCAACAGTTTCTGTTGATAGACCTGTTGATATGCTGCAAAATCCCGCCGCAAAGGGTTGATTTCGCGAGAATAGTTGCCCTCGCCTCGCGCAATCGAACCATTTGCTATCGAATGCAATCATATGATTACAAGTGATTGCATTCGATAGCGTGTGATATCAAATCGAAGCGGAGCAGAATGAAATCTGGTACGAACAGACCTCGCGACCTTGACCTAGAAGACCGCATTCGTGCGGAGGTTGAGCGTATCCGCGAGGAACACGCCTATCGCGGCGACTACCGGAAGCAGCTTCGAGCACTGATCGAAACCCTTTTCTTCAAATTCGGCGAGCGCGCAGGCGCTACTCGGCTGGTTTCGCTGCTCGCCGAGGATGGTCGATCGCCAAGCACGAGCACGGCGCAGGACGAGATCAACCAGTTCTGGAAGCGGCTTCAAGAGAGCGCAAAGGTCCGGATTGAGCGCCCTGACCTTCCTGACTTCCTTCTCGAAGTCTTCGGCCAAGTCGCCGCAACGGTGTGGGAGAACGCTCTCGCCCAAGCAGACGCCGCGCTGGCCGGATTTCGGGCTGAAGCCGAGGCATCCGTAAGCGCGGCTGAAGCTCGAGCGGCCGAGGCGGGTCGTCGGGCAAGCACGGCGGAAGCTGCGGCGCACCAGGCTGCTGACAGAGCGCTGGCGGCCGACGCTCAGCGCGAAGAGTTAGCCGTCCAGCTTGCGGCCGAACAGGCCGGCCGACATGCCGCAGAACAAACGCTAGCCCAAGTGCGGGCCGAAAGCGATGAGCGCGAGCGCAAGCGTGCCGAGGAAGCTGCCGAATTGCAGCGCACCATTCAGGAACTCCGGGCCGCTTCCGATCGTGTTGAGCGAGAGCAACGACGTTTGCTTGTAGTCATAGATGACTACAAGACCGCCGCTGCCCGTGATCGCGAGGCGAGGAAAGAGGCAGATGAGAACAATCGTGCGCTGAACATCGCCATGCAAAGCATGCAGGGAAATATCAATCGGCTTTCCAACGAACGAGGAATCCTCGAAGGGCGAGCCGAAGCGGCTGAAAAGCTGGCCGACCGCCTTCAGAAGGATCGAGATACGGCTCTCGCCCAACTGGCGGAGGCCGCTGCGCGCGTAAGCGCGGCGGAAGCGCGCGTTCGCGAATTGGAGGCAATGCTGGCCGCACAGCGGAGTGGCGGTCGCGACGCCACTCCTGCATCCGCAGCCTAGAAAATCCGCTATCAAATGATAGCATTTGATATGATTCGATATAGTTACAAAGGGGCAATCGAATGAACGTGAATCCTGCCGTCAACGGAGACGAAGGCGCGGTCTTCGCAGTGGCCAGCGAAAAAGGTGGCACTGGCAAGAGTACGACTGCGACCAATCTCGGCGCTTACCTCGCCGGCGAAGGCCACGACGTAATGATCGTGGACTGCGACCCGCAAGCTACCACGTCTAACTGGATCGACCGCAGGAACAAAAAGATCCTCGGCGGCGCTCCGGTCGCGAAGATTCACTGCACGCAGAAATCCGGGAATGTCTATGAGACCGTTCAAGATCTCGCGACGCGCTACAAGTACGTGATCGTTGACGTGGGCGGTCACGACAGCAGGGAACTTCGAACGGCCCTGACGGCAGTGGATAAGGTTTATGTGCCCTTCGCCGCAAGCCAGGCAGATCTCGAAACGCTCGACCACATGAACGAGGTCATCAGCTTGGCGAAGGGGCTCAATCCTGATCTGCGCGCGTTCGGCCTGTTGAACATGACCCCGCATGATCCATCGCCGAAGGAAGTGCTCAACGCTAAGGCATTTCTCGAAGAGTTCGACCAAATCCGATTGGCAGAGACGACCATCGGCTATCGGAAGATCTACAAGCAGGCTCTGCTCGAAGGCTTCGGCGTGGTAGAGATGGACAACTCCAAGGCGAAGGCTGAGATCCAGTTGTTCGCATATGAGGTATTGGCATGAGCAGTGGATTTGTCCGTCCCAACAGGAAACCTCCTGTAGACCCGGCTGCACTGGAGCGCTTTGCGTCTGGCGCGGACGAACGGCGCGCTGCTGTTGGCTCTGCGGAGCCTCCGCCCGCTGAGACCGCCGCGGCACCATCATCTGCGCCCACTCCCCAAGCGGCGGCCGCGCCAGTTGCGGCCGCCGCACCCGCTCCGGTGGCTACGCCTGCGCCGGCCCCGGTTGAAGCGGCAAGCGCTGCACCGGCCGCCGTCGAGCGGCGCGTCGCCACGGCCAAATCGAATGCGCCCGCCGAAGTCGCCGAAAAGGCTTCTGAGTCGGTGCTCTGGCGCGTCACGCCTTCCACGCTGGACCTCTACAACTTCGTATTCGAGAACACCAACGTCAAGAGCAAGCAGAAGCTTCTGGATTTGATCTTGATTCCTGAGCTTGAGCGCCGCGCCGAAGAGATTCGCAAGGGACTCTGACGCGATGAAACCGCCCGTCGAGCCACCCGTTCACGGCCCCGTCCGATGCGAAGAATGCCGGCATTTCACCGGCACCTCGCTATCCTGGGGATGCTCGAAAGGGTATGAGGCCCCGAATCGGTACGTCTACCTCAAGGATGCGTGCGCGGATTTTGCCGCGATGACGCGCGACGAACTCATCTACAAGCGCTTCCGGCTCAACGCCGAATGGGTAGGCGACGCCGACATCAAAAAGCATCGCGGCACGGTGCGACGTACGGTTGGATCGCTGCGCAGCGCGCTCGATCTGTTCGGTCAATATTTGTCGTCCGAACAGATCGATGCGATCAAGCAAGCTCGCCAGGCCCTCGATGTATTGGGTGATGACCTCGAACGCGCCGAGAAGATCGCCCGGAAGGTGAAGCAGGACGCAGATGCGCGACGCGAACAGGAGACGGCCGAACGGCAAACCAAACTCATACTCGCGCAGCTTGGCGTTGCTTCGATCGATGCAGCAGCCACGGACGAGGTGCTGAAGCTGGCCGAGGACATCTCTGAGTTTGCGGGGAAGGCCGCGAGAGCATGGTGGGTCAAGACCACCGGAAGGACCGAAAATTCATTCGACTTCTACATCAACTACAGTCTCGATGAACTTGCCAAGGTTGTTCGGAACAGTGCCGAGCCCGACAGACGGGCGAAGATGCAGCGACTGATTCTGTCGATCGGGCAGCACCTCGACAAGCTCAACGATGCGTGGCGGGATCATCCAACTCTTGAAGACTTCCGGAAATTCCGAGTGTTCCAGGCTGACCGCCGCAAGATTGCTGCGATGGCGCGCCCTATATCAGACTAGACTGACCGGCACCTACGCTTCTGCGCGTCACCGTTCGACACCCCGAGGCACTGCACGACCTTCAGCCGGCCGCGTAACGCTAGAGAGCCATCATGACCCATCGCCCGTACAGACCGAAGAGCCCGACTCTGCGCGCCACCTATGAGCAAATGCTAAAGGTCGGCGAGACACGACGGCCAACCCAAGGCGGCCTGTCGAACGCCTACTGCACTGCGCGCGATACCGGCATGATGCCCACGTGGTGCCCGCCGGGCACACCCTCGTTCGCGGCAGCAAAAGCTGGTCTGCAACGCCGAGCGGACATACTCAAGGGCATGACCTACAAGGGGTTTGCCGCCAAGATCGATTTCGACGAGCGCGATAGAATTTTCGTCGGCCGCGTGCTCGATGCGGATTCGGTCATCAGCTTTCACGGCACGACAGCAGACGAACTGACGCGAGATTTTCGCGCGGCTATCGACCACTATCTGACCGAGCGCAACGGGCACACGCAAGAGTAACGCATCGTCAGTCGTGCGCCGTTTTCTCGCTGCGCTCACGGCGACGGCCGGCGAAGTGAACCCCTCTCCCTAAGTGAGTTCACTTCGCCTGCTTGATCTCGTCGTCAGGCCGGCCGCCGTCTCGACGCGCGCCGGCCGAAGCCCGGCTCTTCACGTCAGACGCACCGCCGAATTCGCCGACGCGCCATCGCTCCGTCTGGATGAGACAGCGAAGCACGTTCATTGCCACCAACGTGTCCTTGTACTCGTTCCGGATCACGCGAAACAGATCTTCAATCTCGCCCATCACGCGCCGCGCGCGAACCACTTCGAGGATGACACGCCGAATGTCCGGATCGCGCACGCGACGGTACAGATCGACCAGTTCGGCGTGCATCGGCGAATCGAACTCCGGCAGTGTCTTGATGCCATACGGCTCGACCCTGCACGCTTCACGCCATGCCGGCGGCCCCACCCGCTCGCGGCGCGTGTGCTTCAGCTTGCGCCCGAAGTCGTTCTCGAGGAGCGTGTGACAATGACCCGCTTCCGCCTCCGTTAGCCAGAACGGGTACAGCTTCACCTCCCCGTTGTCGAGGTCGGTGTACTCGTATCGATACTCCCAAACCGTCCCCATTTTTTACACCGTCACCTGTACGAATATACAGTATATCGAGTATGGCGCAGAGGAAGTCCATATCGGAACTCGAGGTGCGTTCAAGGGGCGATTTCGCAGCCCCCAACGGCCGGAATCGCCCGTTCACGTTGTTGGCCGCGGAGAAGCCGATGTTCAGAAAATCGACACCGGGTGGTGAGGCGGGGTCAGACGGGTTATGATGTGGACGAGCGTTAGGCAGGCGCTCGCAACCCGTCTTCGCAAAGCTGGCAACAGCACTGTCGCGGCAACCTCATTTCCATGGCCTTCTTTGGCCCTGGAACGCAGCGGTGGACGGGTAACGCTGCACACAGGGCCGGAGAACCGTCATGCCCAGCATCAATGCACGGCCGTCGACGTTGGACGGCATCAAGCGCCTCGCGAAAACCATCAAGCGCGAGCACGGAATCCCCCATCACCTGGCTCTCGACGAGGCGTCCCGCGCAGCGGGGTTCCAGAATCTGCGTCATGCGCAGAACCAGATTGAGCATCCAACGACCCATGCGGCATACCTGAGTGCGTATTGGGCAAATGCCGGCGGTGCCGGGCGCGAGACCCTCACGATCAGGCTGCCCAAGCCGCTGGTCGATGTCATCGCAAGTCATCAGCTGAGCACGGCGAAAAACCTCGGATGGTTTTTCCTCGAATCGGTGGATCACATCGAGTTGAGGACGGACGTCAGCAATCAGCAGCTCGCCCGCGATGCACTGTTCGCTGCTGCGCGCACGCTGCGCTTCATGGCGGCGACCGGATTGCGCCCGACTACAACGCAGCAGCAAAGACGCCCCATGCGCATTTTCGATGACCTGCCCGGGTTTGACCACGCTTCGCGGTGGGTCGACAGGGAGACAGGCGCGTGGATTTTTATTGATGAGCCTTATGCGCTCCTTGAACCCGAGAAGCGCCACAGCTGGGTCGCCGAGCACGGAATTCACATGGCGACGCCGGAATGGGAAGGTCTTCACAACCCGACGACGATCCCGCACGTTTTCTGTTCCAGTCAAACGCTGCTTGCTAGGTTGTCGAAACAACTCGCCCAGCTCGGTGGTCGCGGGAAGGAACCCGAATGGGACGGAGAATCGGCCCGCTACTGGTCCCAGTTCATCAGTCCTGCCAGACAGGCTAAGGGCAAAAGTAGACGGGCACGACAGATGCCCGCGCCGCGCGGTGTGGAACGTAATGGCGCGCTACCGTACGGATCGCGCGTGGGCGGGATAGAGTCTCGGTGGCGGCCGGCCAGGCGGATGCCGCTCGACATGCATCTCACCGTGGGCCCACTCGTGCACGCACTCGACCACCATGGTTTTCCGGGCGGACCACGCAGGTCTATCGAATTTGTGCGGACGACGCTGGATGACTGGATACAGTTGGAATATCCAGGCGACGAAATGTCAGACGAGCAGTTTCGTGCGGCCTACTACGGTACGCACCAGGAACCGATCGTCGATCAAGGCGGCCAGATTGAGGCCGTTCGCCGCATTCGCTCGCTGCTGAGTGAGGGATACCCGGACTGCAGACCCAGGCGGGCGCTACTCGATCGGCTCGCCGGCGTTGAGGCCGCACTGTTGAAAACTGGGGCGCGCCGGCAAGACTAAGCCCTCGGGTGGGGCACCACAATGTGGCTGCCCCACCCTGTTACAGTCGGCCTACCGTCTACCACGCACTGTGACGCCGAACCAGCGTTGACGCTACGCTGCTCAAGAGCACCTTCGTGAGCGGGAAATCGCCTGCGAAGCAAGGGCGACGTGCTCGCGCTTAGCGTACGAAAAATTCGCTTCAAATGCCACGCAGCGCCATCAAGGGACGATATGGAACAGCAAGCGAAGCCCGCCGCAATGGACGAAGAAGAGAAGACGACCGCGATCGGCCTCGCGCGCTACGCGTATGAGTACATCGAAGCAGCAATGCTCGTGGATGACGACCAAGCGAAAAGGAATCCGGGGGCGCAGATTTCGCCAGTGCCGGCTTATTTCTTGGCACATCACGGTATCGAGTTGACGCTCAAGTCCTACCTGCGCCACTCCGGAATCACTGTGCGCGAGCTGCGGAAAAAGCAGTACGGGCACGACCTCCACGCCTGCTATCGGAAGGCGAAAGAGCTTGGATTGCTCAGCATATTCAGGGAAACGGATCGCGACATAAAGGCAATGGAATTGCTGGTCCTGCTCAACATCGAACACGGCCTGCGCTACATCCAGACCGGCACGAAGCACTTCCCCCTGTGGAGCATTGTCGAGCCGCTTGCTGTCCGGCTCCACCAGGCCGTAGCTCAGGCCGTCGGCTACCACTCCTTCACGAAAGCCTACGGAGGCTACTAACCGATGTGCACCACCTACCGCGCGCCAAACGAAGATCCGGGCATCAACGAACTAAAGCTCGGCATCGGCGACTTGTTTCACCGCGATCCTTGGCCACTGGATGTATGGCCCGACTACACCGCGCCGGCCGTGCTACCGGACGGCGATGATGCGATGGTCGTCGCAGGTGTGTACGGCTTCTGGCCGAAGTTCATGCAGCCTGAGAAGACCCTTCCGAACGGCAAGAAACTGCCCAAGTTCAGCACGTACAACTCGCGCGGCGAAGAGGTCAGCATCAAACCAACGTTCAAAAAGGCTTGGGCTGACGGACAGCGATGCCTGATCCCCGCTGCATATGTGCTGGAGCCGTCCTACCCTCATGCGAAGCTGGATGAAAAGGGCAAGTGGATCAAGGGCCCTTGCGTGTGGCAGAGGATCGGCATGGCCGATGGTTCGACGTATTGCGTCGCGGGGATCTGGAAACGATATCCAGATCGCGACGGCCGGCCGCTGATCGGCGTCTCTATGCTGACGCTCAACGCCGACAATCACCCACTGATGAAGCAGATGCACGGTCCCGAAGACGAGAAGCGCTCGATCGTGATCCTGCGGCCGGCCGACTACGACGAATGGTTGCACACGAAGAACGTTGAGGCCGCGCGCGCAATCATGCAGTTGCTGCCGGCCGATGAAATGCGGGCTGAGCCGACGGACTCACCGAAACGCGCCAAGGCGAAGGCCGCCTAGCTCCTTCGCATACGATCAGGCGAAATGAGGTACTCCTGAAGCTTCGCCAACACATCGGATTCTGCCCCACCGAAGTCCCACACGGTCGGCCAGCCACCGTACTTGTTCGCCAGGTCGTGGTCCACGTACCACCGGTTCTGTGAAGCTGGTCGAACGGCTATCAAATCGCCTTCGATCAGATCGGAGTCCACCACCGACAGCCAGAGATTATCGCTGCCTTCCGGGTCGTCAGATTCGTGCGGTTCCACCTTGACGAAATACGAGGGAAACGCCCGGAGTATCTGACTGGTCATGCTGTAGAGGCCCGCGGCCAATAATCCCGCGTCTGTGAACCTCAACGCACCCCAATCATACGACTCGTCGGGATCGCATTCGCTCGCGTTCTGCCACCCGTCATACCACTCACCGTGCTGCCACGTACCAGGCGGAAACGGATTAGCACTGAAGTCCACCCGCGCACAGTAAGCCTCGCCTCCCTGATCGAACGGCAACACTTCATTGGGGGAGTCCATTTCAGACCTTCGTCACCGGGATCGTATTGGCTGTTATCTGCTCGACATCTGCAACCTCGAGGAATTCTTCTCCTTCAAGCTGCACCCCATCGATATTGAGGCCGCTTCTTTGAGCTTCCCGCTGCGCGATTTGATACGCTTGCGCTCCCGCCTGCAAGACGGACCTTGGCTGCCCCTGGTTGGGAACAGGCACAAGCATCGCACTGCCGGCATTGGTGTACTCAAGGTCTACGTTGGCGACCGATGTGCGGCTTGCATCAGGCCGCGGGGTAAGTACCGCGCGAACGCGTGTGCCGTTAGAGAGCAGAAAGTCGATAATCTGCGTAGGCTGGAGCAACGTGTTCGGATAGGTGGTCTTCGTCATTGTTAGATCTCGAAGGTCAGGTGCGCAAATTGCGTTTCCACGAACCGACGTATGCCACCGCCGACGCGATCGTCGCGGCAGCGAGCGAAGCGATAAGCCAACTCGCGCGCGCGGACGCTTCCATCAAATGTACAGTCGCCGGTGCATCGGTGTGGGCCATACGGATTGCCGCATGGGCGCTCGCGGCTTGCTGCTGGACAATGTACAGCAGCGCCAAGAGTGTCACGGCCGGCATCGTCCATGCCAAGTATGCAATTGATGCACGCTGTATTTTTTGCAGACTCAAAAATTCGAGTAGCTTGCTCATCTGAATTCCTTCGCCGATTTCACTTCGTCGCATCGAGACGCGCGTACAGGTCATCGATTTCCGCCTGCATCATGCGGTTCTCTTCCTCGTTCGCATCCATCTCGTCTGAGAGCACACTGATCCTCGCCAGCATTTGCTCTTTGGTCATGCTTTCCTGTTCTTGCATTGATCTCTCCCCTGAGCGCCGCGCATCGCATTCAAAGCGATGTCGATTAAATGCGCATAGGTGCCTGCGTCGCCGTGCGGATTGCCGCGTGCATCAGTCAGCTTCCGAACTTCGCCAGTTTGCCGGTGCCAGTCGAACTCAGCGGCGCTCCACAACTGTCGCTGTATGTCTTCCAGACTGGCGGGCTTTTTCGCTTTCATTTGTACGAGACAAAAATCATGGACAAACGCGTCGAATTCCCTCGAAGCCGGTGCCCATGGGCGTAGCGCATTCGTAGCAACAGTGTTTCCTCGGTCTTCGCTTTCCATAGCTCCCTCGATGATGAGCGCCCTACTTACGCTCGCGGGCACGCTCGATGGCTTCGTCCGCGATCGTCTTTGGCGTTTCGAACGTCACGCCACCATCCCATTCCAACGCGACGGGTGCACCGCAGAAAACGCAAACAGATGCCTCGCCGTCGTGGGAGTCATCATCGAGGTGTTGTTCGCCCCGACGACCGCACGCAGCGCATTTGTACACGTAGAGAACCTTGCTTGGTCGCGCCATTTAACGCCCCCGTTTTGTCGGATCAGTGAAGCAACTCGTGCACGTCTTACCGCTTCGCCATACCAGGCGCCATACTGCCTCCGATGAAGAACCGGCGGCCCTCAATGAAGCCTCGAGGCAGTTGGCATCGCCCATTCTCGCGCGCCAGCTTCATTGCCCACGCCTGCTTAAAGCATCCCTTCGGCTTCACGCTCGTATCGAACATTGCCTTGTCGAGCCAGCCCAACTTCACTTTCACCACGTTCTGCGACATTTCTTCTCCTTGCGCCGGCCGCGCCGGCATTTTTCGTTAGCTCCCTGCGCATGTTGCGCGCAGCTTGTTCAAAACCTCTTGGTAGTTCTCGTGCAATTCGGGCCAGTCTGGACCGGGTTGCAGCGCCGAAGTGTCCAAGCGTTTCGACGCGATTGCCAGCCGCACGCTTGGATGGCGATGCCCGACCGTGGCGAGCCAACCCGCGCACGCGAATTCTTCATTTGGCTTCGACTGGTGACACGCAAAGATGGTCGCGCCAAAGTTCGGTCCCATGCCGCGCTTGTCAGGGCATGTTGCGGCCAGACTCTCCGCGATCGATGCCGACCAACTCGTATTCGCCAACGTCGTTTCGATAACCAACACCGATCATGAGTTGTTCCGCGCGGGCCTGTTGCTGCCCGCGTCGGGCAGCGAGGGTAAAGCCCCAAGACCGGGTTATTTTCTCGTCAGGGCTTCTTGGGAGCCAGTTCTTTGCCGGTCAAATCGCCCGCATAACACACACCAGTGAGAAATCGTTGCAGGCTTCTCTCGTCTGCTGAGTGCAGATACCCCGTCTTGATCGCGTCCGAGGCGAGAATTGAGAGATTGATATCGAGGACGGGCGGACGTTCATACGTTGCGTTCACGATTGCTTCGACCGGCTTCTTTTGCTCTGCGGCCTTCTTCGCCATGAGCACTGCGCCAACGCTGTGCGTGTCACAGGCGACGTAGCGGTCCGCATTGAAGCTGGTCACGGGTTCGGCGTTGGCGAAGCTCACAAACGAGAGCATTGCGGCAAATACGAGGCTTTTCTTCATTTTGACTTTTGAATTTTTCCGGCTACCGGCCAGTGCGGAGCGCTCACGCGCTGAGTTGTTTTCCTAGTCTCGTCGGGCAGCACCGCGCATCTCAGCCGTCACGCGCTCCATCAGACCCGCGCGCATCGCGAGATGCAAGACCGCCCTGGTATAAGCCTGCACGTTCGTGCCGGCCTCTGCCACCTGCGCCTTGATGAATCGGTTCATGGATTCAGGTGCGCCAATTACGATCGACACCAACTGATCAAGCGGATCGATGTTGCTCGCGCCTGCCTTGGCACGCTTACGCGGCTGCGCCGCCGCAACCGCTTCCGCCACGAGATCATCCAGGTTGAGTTCCTCAGCAATCGTGTTCGTGCTGCCGGCGAACACCGGAACGACGGATTTCAGCAGCTCATCCAACGCCGCCTTGTCAACCAGAACATTCATACGCATCAATCCCTCTTTAATATCGACATCCGCGCGTCGATCATGAGGGAAAGCATACCGCCGAGCCAGCGCAAATGCAACATCTATGTTGCATTTGATTTTAGTGCAAGCACCAGCCCACGGTATGCGTCGGCCTCCTTCATGGGCACTTCCTGCCCGGTTTTTTCGTACCTGCCGATTTGTTGGCGCGTCAACCCCCAGCGCTCCGCAAGCTGCGTTTGGGTCAATCCGGCCTTCTTGCGCAGCGCCTGCGCATCTTCGCCGTAGAGCACGTCAGTATCCCTCATGGTCGGTTGTCAAATGGAACGCCTATGTTCCATCATCATACCCCACCATATCGCAATATCGGCCGAAACTGCCCAAGTGTTTAATCGCGGAGAGCGATTTTGGGCCACGACGTTGCGCCGCTCGCGCGCAAAAACGTCAAGATAGGAGTCGTGTGATTAAGGTGCTCAAGTCCTAGCTTGGGTCGCCGGAAATGCCTGCGCAGCCCCGCACTGAACTGAGCCCCTTATTTTTTTGGTTCATGATGGGTTCGGCTGCTTCACCGCGCCTGGTCAGCGTTCACATCCGCTTCGAAGACCACGCCATTTCGCTCCGGATCTCTCGGGGGCAAATTGCGCCGCAGATCGCGCATCAAGCCGATACCTCGATGCAAGGCCAGCCCGCAAAACTCGCCTTCCGGCATCCTGGCGTTGTCAGCCGCCTCGCGCATGCGCCGGTAGTCCTCGGGGTGCATATCGAGCACGACTGCCACCTTCTTGACCCTTTCCATATCGATCACCTCACATGCGCAGACGCGCCGGCGCGGGGCTGTCTGCTGCATTTTCGGCCGGCGCAACGTAGTCGTAAATCGGCCACCCGTGGGTCTCGGAAAGGGCATTGGCATACGCCGCGGCAAGTTCATGAGAACCGTGGTCGCCAACGCATTCAACCCCACCCGTCCGGTAATGGACGTACACAGAGAAAAATTGAGGGCTGCCGTTATCGACTTCGCAGAAACTCGCATCCGGATTGGATGGGTCCACGAACTCGCTGACGCCCTGAATTTCGAGAGCATCAAAGCGTTCGGGGCGGCTTCCGATGATGGCGTCCGCGAATCGCTCGTCCATGGTCTCGCTGACCCTTTGAAGCTCCGCGTTCTTCGCCGCCAGCGCCTCCCGGAGCAGCGCGACGTATTCCGGCCCCAACGCATTCGCGTTCGCGCCGGTGGTCGCCTCCGCCTCAAGTGCGAAGCCTATGGTGGACGCAGTTTCCCACGGAGAGACGCCGCCAGACGCCGGCCAGGCGAGATGCTTCGTCTCCTGCCAGAAGCGTTTCAGCGCATCTTCCGTTGCTCCCGCTCGGACGAGGCCGGCAATCAGTTCGCCGCGAGACTGGCCGACACCGCCGACTTCCTTATCGAAAAGGTGCTTCCATTTGACCACTGCGATCGCTTTCGAGAGCGGCTGCACGACGTTCGGCTCTTGAGACATTCGAAACCCTCACAATATGCGTATCGGTATAACGATACACATATTATCGCACTCGTCAAACGACCGATTCAGTGCAGGAGATCGACGGAACGAAGAGCGAGGATCGCAAACGCGTACATGAGAACTTCCTTGCCGGCGTATATCACACGATCGACGGCCACCGCGCCTTCAGCGTTCGATATCCGCCAGGCATGTTTCGCCACGATCACGGCCAGAATCGCCGTGAAAACCCAAGGCGTCACAACGTCCGGCATTACGGCCGCGCCAACCCCGAGCAGAAACCCGTCGCGAATACCCGCGATCACGTCGTGCAGTGGTGCCGGGTACAGCCCGAGACTCAGCACGAATGGCTGGCCGGGCTCAGTTGGCATATACGAGGGTCGGCCGCGATCGGCGCTCTGCGCGAGCGATGGCCACCGCTTCACAAGCACCGGACCGACCAGATGCTGCCATGCCATACCCGCGACAAGCGGATAGAACACGGCAAGCAGGACCAGGCAAAGCGCGTATACGCCCCCGCAAAGAACGGCTGTCGAAAACAGATCTGCGCGACTGATCAAGCCCTCCGGCTTCGGGACCGCCGCGACGGCATGGGCGATCGCCGGTTGAACTGCGCTCTGTCGAGCAGCAAGATCAAGATGTAGGATCGCGGCCTCGATCGAAACCACGATCAGGATACCGATAGCTGCCGAAAGAATGAGTTTCCCAACCTTCATGTTGCCTACTCCAGTCGTGGATCGCGTTCAGAAGAGCGCCTGTTGCGACAGATCGCATTTCGGCGAAATCACTGAAGCACGGTCGACGCGCACCGGCTCCTCCAGCTTTGTCGGCTCATAGATCGTGCCACCGCTTTTCAGGTTCTTGAATAGCGCCTCGATCGCATCGAGCGCGCTGACGTATGCGATCTGCTTCCCAGGCACAAACCAACCGGCGTTGTGCGGGATGCTGTCGTTGAAACAGCACCCGAGTCGTTTCGCGAGAATCCCGAGCGCGTCGGCAATGTCGTTGGGCACGGCATGAGAGGGTTCGACAGAGAGCACGCACTTCGGCACTGCCGTAGTTGCGAGCGACAAAGCCACTGGCGGCGGCCCGTCGACCGCGCCCCCCTCCGGTGGACCGCCCGAGCCGATCGGCTCCTCCCACCTCATCAAGCGTTCGAGATCGGCCAAACTCATCGAGCGCGTACCGGTCACGTCCACCACCACTTTCCACGAAGAAGTCTTCTGCGTCAGGACGTATCCCGTGATCTCGTACCCGCCAGGATGAAAGAGACGCTCCGTTCGCTCACGAACCTTGCAGGAAACGGCGTGCTGCGGCAACGCCAGATCCTCCGCTTGTAACGAGGCTTCGTCTCGCTGTTCCAGTGACATTCTCGAATCTCCGACACTCATGGCCTACAGCGCCAGCGGCAGGCCCGCAAATAAGGTGAAGGCGCCCGCAAGCGCAATGAACGGACCGAATGGCATTGCTTCGTCACTCGATGCCTTGCCACGCAGCATCAACCACACGCCGTGCGCAGCGGCCAACACGAAAGAAAGAAGAAATACCTGGCTCACCGACGCAACGCCGAACCATGCGCCTATTGCCGCGAAAAGCTTCAAATCGCCAAATCCGAGGCCGTCTCTGCCGCCGATCGCGCGCGCGGCGTACAACACAACGGCCAGCGCTGCGTAACCCACGACCGCCCCTGTCACGGCCGCCCCAAACGTTGCGAAGACACCTGCGAAATTGATGGCAATCCCTATCGCAACCAACGGGAGAGTGATCACGTCCGGAAGAAATCCTGTCTCCGCGTCGATGCACGCCAACGTCAGCACACTCGCTGCGAACAGGTAGCCGGCCAGAGCTTTCACAGACACGCCGAAGCGCAACATAACGAAGACGGCCAGCATCGCGGACAGGATCTCGATCAACGGGTAGCGCCAATGAATCGCCACGCCACACTGGCTGCATCTGCCGCGCAAGAGCAGATAGCTCAGTACAGGAACGTTTTCCCACGCTCGAAGCTGATGCCCGCACGCGGGGCATCCCGAACGAGGCACGACCAGGTTGTAGCTGCCTGACGCCGCTGCTTCGGCGTGAGGCTCGCGACTCGCCCACTCGCGGGTGAGCATGATCGGCAGTCGATGAATCACCACTGTGAGGAAGCTGCCGATCACGAGACCGACGAGCGCAACGAGGCCGGAACGGATCGGCATGGGCACGGCGGCAAACTCGGTCATCATGTGTTGCATGTGTCCACCGACAGCCCTTGGTCATCCTCAGTCGGTTTCGAGCGCGAAGCGACGGCACCGTCACCGATATGCCCATTTGCTTCGTTTAACTCCACGAAGACACGATCGATCTCGTTGTTGTCACCCGGCTCGCAAGCGCCGCGAAACGTCACCCGCTTTTCCCTGCTGCGCCGACTCATACGCCCTCCGCTAGCTGCTTGCGCGCTGCTCCCAACGGGACGACCGCCTCAAGCGCTACGCACCCTGAAACGCCCTCCACCATCACCACGGCGGTGTGCCCGCTCAGCACCCAGGCTTCGCTACGCGTCTTCGTCGCAACGCCCTCGCCTTCGCCGATGATCCGGTGGTACTTCACGAACGCGCCGACGCCATGCTGGCGATTCCAGTCGGCCACTGCGCGCTCAAGTCTGATCGAAGTCTTGTTCATGACGCTCCTCGTTTTCGCCTAGCTGCAAGCCGCGCTAACTTCTTCTTCCCATGATTCGATAGGGGTGTTGCCATCGAGATACGGCTCGATCCACGGATCACCAGGCTTGCACGCGCCGGTATTTGCCGTATAGGCACGCTCGCCCCACTGCCCCCACGCGAGTGCGTCGATCCGCTCCAGCCACGCCTCATACGGCAGGTCGCGCTCCACCTTCTCGACGCTGATGACGGGATACTCGAGCGATCGACCATCATCCGAAAAAGTGACGGTGTCGCCCTCTTCAAATACCTTTGCCGTGAGCGCTCGACCTTCCCATGTCAGCCGCTGAAACGGGCCGCAATAAACGATCACTCCATCGACCACGTAAAGCGTGGTCAGGTCTTGCCCGCGGTCCATGAGTTCGACCTTGTACATCTTCGCGTCGCGCTCGCACACGCGGGCGGGATTTTCAATACGTGCATGCTCTTCCATGAACACCTCCACTGATCCAAAACACGGCTTGATATTAGGTCAGTTTATCTGACCTAGCAAGTGCGATCTTCGATCGGGTCCGGCCGACTCTTCATGATGCTTTCCAGATCTTCGAGATCCGCGAACCTGACGATTTCGCCCTCGCCCACAACCCGCCCTCCAGACCCATAGATCTGAATCGAGCAATCTTCTCCCCACACCCTGCGCATGCGTCGGATCACGTCGTCACGCGCCGTTTCATTCGAAAACATCCCGCCCCTCCTTCCCCGCCAACGGGCGATTCGCCGCCCGACCTCGCCGATACGCACACCGAACCCGAACCCACACCATGCTCGCCGTCAGGAAAGGCGCAACACTTCGCTGGACGCACCCACGCCATGATGCAGACGGGCGGACTGACCGGCATCCTTGCCGGCGAGAAAATCCATGCAGAGACTGCGATCGATCTTCGGGTTCGGCGTCCGATCTCGTGGCTCCAACTCAGGTGAATCCGCTGTCTCCGGGTACTTCAGCTTGATATACGTTGCGATCGCGGCATCATTCTTCGTGTCGGCAAACTCTCCCACCTGGCGCGCGACCGTCGCGACCCAAGCACGACAAAACATGTCGGCTCGCTCGATCTTTCGGCTGCTCGCACAGCGCTTCAATCGCGCCGCGATGTATTCGGCGCGCGCCTTTTTGCATTGTCGAAACAGCACCTCGAATGCGTAAGCGGCAATTTCGGCCGACTGTCCCACGCCGACGAAGCGCCAGTGCCCATTTCTTCGGCTGCTCTCGAAGATGACTGCGCATCCGAACGCCGCGCCAACCGTCCCGACCAACGCCGCTTCCCACAGCGGCGGCCGACGTTTTGCCCCTGCGCCCGTGGCAGCATCGGTAACCGATGCTGCTTCGACCTGATCCTCGTTGATGCTGTGCAGTCGCATGAGCGCACGCGCTTGCCTCAACGCAGCCGCAGCTTCGTGCTCGTTTGAGCTTTTCGACAGCGCAAGGCATTTCCTGATCTTTTCGAAGACTTTCGCCTTGTCGGTGGTCATTCGTCACTCCATCGATAGCTGCGCTCAACGATCGCTTCGCGATCGGATAGCAGGATTCGTGCGGGGATGAGCATTGCCGGCGTCATTTCGAAGAACGGCGTTGGACCGCTGGCTAGTGCCAGGGCGTGGGAATACAGGTGGAATGCCCCGTCAGAAAGGCAGTACGTCGCCACGGTGACGCGAGCGATAAGCAACGGTGAAATGCCGCTCGACATTGGCTCGCTTCCAAAAAAGAGCCGGATGAACGATGCACGTCCATCCGGCAATCCGAGGGCTATACCGGGTCAGCATCCGACGCAGAGTGGGGCCTCAGGCCGGGTGCTTTCCCGCTACGGAAATGCCGGTATAATACAACCGAAAATTCCGTATGATTGTAACGATACATGCAAACAGACAGGGAGTCAAACCATGCAGATCCGCTTGCCTGACCCCGTAGTACAAGAGGTCGTGACTGAAATCGTCGACGCGACTGGCGATGCCGATCTCGCGAAAAATCTCCTTCGTCTTTCAGTCACCGCGCCACATCAGATCTGCGACGCAACCGTAGCGGTCGCCAGTGCGACGCTTCTCGCGAAAACGGCCATGCCGCAGGAACAGGAGAAGTTTCTGAGCGCGATTCGGTATCAGTTGGCCCCCGTTCGTCAGGACCACACGCTCGTTGCACTCGCATTTGCTCTGGTCGACGCTGAAGCAGCCACGACCGACGATGTGTTCCGCGATCGGCGGATCATCTCCGACGCGCTCTTTGAGTCACGTCTTGCGGATATCAAACAACTTCTGCGCCATTGAGGTGACCTCATGAAAAGCCTCCAGCGTCTCCAGCAACACATCCTCGCCACTGATCGCGCGTTCGGCCAAGGCATTGCAATCACGCCGCGAGCGGAAAGATTGCGCGCTGCGTTCCGCCGCGGCGTTGTCGTCGGCGCGACGGCCACCGCAACCCTGATGGGGGCAGCAACTTACGTGAAGGTCGGCCCCGGCTCCTACGACCCGCAGAAGCTGTACCTCGGCGATGCGACCGACAGCCGGGTCATGGCAAGCATCTACGACCACCACCGCAAGCTGATGGCCGCTCGCGAACGTGTTCACGATATCAAGCTCGCGATGATCCAAGGTGAAGGGCCCGAAAGCCTCGAAACGCAGGCCGACCAATTTCGCAAGGCTCGCGCCGACGAACAGCGTATCGCTCACGAATTCGCGCAGCAGACCTACGGCCTTTCCACGGAGCAGATCCGCCATATCGTCGGCGACGACGATTCAGCCCCGGACGACTCGGAAATCGTCGCCCAGGCAACTCCCCGCTTCCGCCCCTGAGAGGCCACCATGCTCGCGCCGCATTCCATCCGCCTCTTCTTCGATCGAGACGATGCCTTCCGCTGCAACGCAGAGGACAGCGCCCAGGTTGACGCGTACATTCGCGCTATGCGCGTTGTACAGCAGCGCACCGGTGCCACACCTCGATCGGCTCTCAGCAACTGCGCGCCTGTCCATATCGAGTCGTTGTCCGGCCCACTCTCGGTCATTCGCGTTTCCGGCGTTCCTCACCAGCAAAACCCTGCGCACGATCCTGTAGCGCTCTCGCCGGCGGAACAAGCGCTTTTCATGAAGCGCGGAGACCACTTCATTCTGAAGACGGAGCGTGAAGGTATCGAGCATGCAGCCTACATCGCGCTCGATTACTCCATTTCGCCGCGGCTCATCACATCGGACCGCCCGATCGTGCTACGCAATCCGATCGACGCCATGATCTCGGATCTCAACGCAACCCGGTTGCTCGAACTGGTACAGCATCGTGAATTGACGGCCGCCGAGCAGTTCATGGCATGTCAGACCATGCCAACGCTCTGGAAGCGTTACGGCGGTGCGCCTGTCGCGGCAATCCTGAATCCGACCGTGCAAGATGCAGCCGAATGCTACGAGTTTGCGCAACACTTCACGGACCCCTACCAGCGCATCCGCTCGATCTCGCAACTGAATTCGGAATGGTCAAGAGTATTCCTCGGTCCGCAGGCTTCCACGCAAGCCCCGGCGGCAGTCAATGACGAGGAAATCACACTGAACGACCTGCCCCTCCCGCTTCCTCTCGAATCCGCAACGCAGCCGGTCGAGCAGCGACCGCGGATGCGCATGTAGTCGTTGGGAAAATCCACGTGAGCACGCCAAAGCAACGTCTCGGCCGCCCGGCTGCCCGTGCGCCGCGAAAGCGCAACGGCGCGCTCACGCGACTACGCGCGCAGATAGACGAGGGACTCTCGCGCATCGTGCCGAAGGCGCTTTGCCGAGCGACACTTGAGACCTATCCGGGGAACGGCGAAGGCGTCCTCTACCGACTTGGAACTCAGCACTATGTGTGGGTCCATTTTTTCGGGAATGCCACGTCCCGCAGCCAGTATCGCGCGATCGTTACGACCGCGAGAAAAGTAGCGCTCCAAGCATCCAAGGAATGCGTGCTGTGTCAAAACGCCGATGACGTCATTGCGGCATTGCTTGCCGAGATTCGCCGGCTTCAGAAAGCTGGCGTAATGTAGCACCCGATATCGAGCGATATCAGATGCTATCATTTGATATCACTCAGCCTCAACCAGGAACTTGTCGCGGTTCCGCGCCTTTGCGATCCAGCCAGGTGCGCGCCCCTTACCGCTCCACGTCGCCCCGGTCTTCGGATCACGATACTTGACCGCAGCGGCCGGCTTCGCACGCGCAGCGCCCTTTGCCGCCCGCTTACGGCCGAATACGTCCTGCGGAGTCAACCCATAAGTGGCTACCTTTTGACGAACGTCTTCGAGCACCTCCGCAATCTCCGCTTCGCGTGCTGCCTTAGCCTCTTCCTGAAGCGATTCGATCTGCGCCTGGATTTCCGTGTAGCTACGACCTGTCATTTTTTTCATTCCTCTTTCAGATGTTTGCCGTGGATTACGCTTTCCACACGGCCAGTTTCGAAGCAGCAAAAAAGCCAATACCGATTCCGTTGCACAGCGCCCCGAGCAGTCGCCAGTGAACGTTGCTGCCGAAGGCGAGCACTGCCGCGCCACCAACCGTCAACGCGACCACAATGAGCAATACCTGGCGCGCCAAGCGCGTTGTTTCAGCCAGTTGCATAGTTTGTTCAATCATCATTTTCTCAAATGCGCAGCCTCAGGCGACGGGTAGGAGCCTCTGCGACGAACCATCCCTGCGTTTCCCGCCATTCGAATACAGTTTCTCCGCCAACCTGAATTGAATCACCCGTTTGCGCAAGCGCGTCGCGCATCGTTGCGCACGGCTTCGCTTCGCCGTCCGTGACAACTTCGATACTCACTTGCCCCGTTGACTGCACATCCGCCCTTCCGAACGGACTGCTCATTTCTCCGAGGCGGTAGTCGAAATCCTTAATTCCGAGGCCATCAGCGGCATTCAGATACCGCTGAACGAGAGCGCTGTACTCCCGGTAGAACGAGTTTCGCAGCGCCAGTTCGCCGAGCGCCGCAAGTTCTTCATCAATGTCGTTGCTCGCCATATGAATGATTCTATTTATGGTCCGGAGATCGAACCTCAGACGCGTGCGGAAGACCGCGAAGCGCATCATCGAAATGTCGTTTGCGCGCCGGATCATGAATGATCTTGCTGATGTACTCGGCGCGGCAACCCCACCATTCCGCCAACGCGCGGTTGGTCCAGCCCTTCGCCGCAATGGTCGCCTTCGCCTCGTCTGTCGTCAGCAAGCGGCCCCGGCCGGCTTCAAATTCCGGCTCTTGCAGTAGACCATGCGTGATCGCACTCGCCTTGGCTTTCGCCCTAACCATCCTTTTCCCCGACCTTGAACAATAGTTCAATGTTAGCTCACAGCCGACCGGCTGCGCACCACTACATCTTCAACTTCGGCGCGTGCTGGTACGTCGTCTGCCAGAACTGTTCGAGTCGATCGATCTTGTCGCTCGCCGCTGCACAGAATTCCTTCATGGCCGCGGGGCCACGATGCTCCAGCCGGCCCACGTCGTCTCGCAACGATGCGAGTCCGTCTGCATACTCCGTCTTGAGCTTCTTCATGATCGACTCCAACACGTCGATCGTCGCGCCTTTGACGAGTCCTCCAGTTCGAGCGGCCTCCAACGACTCGGAGAACGCCTGATAGGAGGCCACAAACGCCTTCGTGACGGGTTTGGTAGAGTCGATCTCACGGCTATCGCCAAGCGCCGCATCGACCGCCTCTCGAAACCCCTGTGCCGCCGCAGCGATGCTCTTTACCCCGTTGTCGACTCGGCCGACGCGGAACATCGCAAGCCGGTTCGCCGGCGACGGGACGCCTGCTTCATGATGAATCATCTGGTCACCTCGCGTTTGATGCACGCACTCGTTGAAGCTGTGCCTCCAGCGCCGGCCGGTCGCCGGATCGCCCAAGAGCAGCGAGGATCTGTCCAAGCAGGACGTCAATATGCTTGCTCTTCTGGAACTGCTGATACTGGAGATCCGCCATGAACGCCGATACGAAAAGCTGTTCGCGCTGGAGCTTCGTCGGGTCGGCCAGCGCGGCGAATTCGATCTGCCAGTACGGATTTCTCCAACGACGCCCCGCCTCGAACTCCATCAGTTCGGACTGGCTCATCGTGCCGGTGCTCTTCGCAACGCTCGAAGCGGTCGCGTTGAAATACTGCGCGGCCGCGTCCGACTGCTTGATGTCTTGAATCAGTTGCGCGCTGCCCGGAAACGGCATGTGCGAAGCGATCTCGTCGTTCATGGCCTTCTGCGCCGAAGACATGTTCGCCTGATACGCCTTCTGCATTGCGATGTACAGCTTGCCGACTTCAGTCGTTGCCTCGGCCTTCGAAATGTTCTCCGGCGGATTGGGATCAATCGACATGCGCGCATACGCGCGCGCGGCCTCCTCCTGATCCTTGGTGAACGTCAGATCGGCGTCCTTGCCCGGCATGCCGGCCCCGGTAAAGAGCGAGTCCGCATTTGCATCAGCATCCGGCATGGAGGATGACGAGCAGCCAGGATACCCAAGCTGCACCTCGACAGCGGTGCAATACTTCGCCTGGTGGATTGCGGTCGAGGCCCGCCGCGACGCTTCGACGGCGGGCGCAGGGCCGTTCAGTGCCTTGTTCAACGGCGCGCTACTCACGCCCGCCCCACCGCCCGGCCGATAGCTCGAAGCGGTCGTATTCGCGCTGTGCGAGGCTTGCATCGCATAGTTGCTGGTCGACGTTGCGCAGGGATCGATAGGCAATTCGGTCTCGCGCGCGACTTGATCCCGCTCTTGTTGCCGCTGCACCTCGAGCGCCATCTCGCGTTGCGTCTTTGCGGCCTGCACGATGCTGTCCGACACCTTCGAGCCGATGCTCGCAACGTCCGTATCGATCTCGTGCAGGATGGTCGAGAGCGATGTTCCGAGAGCCGTAATCGCGCCTACGATCGTCGTGGATGCGACTTGCACTGCCCCGACGACGCAGCCATCACAAACGGCATACGCACTGCTGGACTGCATCAAGGCAGCAGCCGACAAAACTGTCAGAGAAACGATCTTCTTCATTGAAAGAGCCTCGACAAGCTGCCAGTGATGGTAGAAAGGACACCGCCGGACGTAGGCATCGCCTGATTGAGCCCTTCGGAAACCGCACCGGACAACAGACCGCTCGAACCGCCTACCGCGTTCGTCACGCTCTTCTCGATGTTGTCGATCTGCTGTTGCACCGCAGCCTGCGCTTGCGCCATCGCCTGCTGTGTGGTCGCCCTCGCCTTGTCCGCAAGTGATTGACACGACGACTGTTTGATCTTGTTGAATGCCGCATTCAGCAGAACGCTGTTACCCAACCATTGCGTCGGGAACTGCGGAAAGTTCTCCAGGCACGCCGTCTGCAACTGATCGAGCAATTTAAGCTGCTGCAAGTTCGTGTCGATGTTGTTCATGCGCCGTTGCTGCTCCTGCGCTTGAGCGTTCGACATTTGCGTTGACATCGCGCATGTTCCTGCGATCGCCTGCCCCGTGATCGAGGAGACGAGGGCCGCGATTGCGAGCAACCGGGCGGAATGTCGGATCGTCATTGATGGTCTCTCTCAGATATCGGACGGTTGCCATGCCGCGCGCGCACGCTTATCTGGCGCCATCCAACAGTATTCGAAGATCGGGTACAACTCGATGGTTTGACCACGAACCGGCTTGAATACAAGTTCCGCCGCTCGCACCAGGAGCAACAGAATCGGCTGATCCGCGTCGTCCGGGAGAACGACCGACTTACCGAGCAATGCACTTTCGTGCGCAACGATCTCTGCTTTGATCGGCTGGTTGAAAGCGCGCTGACTTCTCGTGCTCGCGACTTCCACGATCAAGGGAAGAAACCCCTCGCGATGGAAAACCTCCGACGCATCGCATTGCTCTCCGCTCAACTCGAAGGTGCATTCAAGCACCTTCTCGTAGTAGCGTGCCAAGGCTCGATGGTGCTCGACCGGTATTCTGAAACCGTCCATATCTCACCGCACAAAGTACATATCGTAGTAATTATACGTATTACGGAGGGCACGACAAAGCGCGTCGGCGACTAGCCTGTTGTTCCCCTTTGTCGTGATCTGCACGCTGGCCCTCGGTGTTCGAGATCGAACGGATCTGCGTGAGCACACGGGCCGGAGCGCCGAGCGTTGCATCGCGCATCGCCTCAAGCGGCACGTCGAGCGCATCGCAGCACAAAGCGAACGTCACCACGCCCCGATCGCCCTTTCCACCTACCCACAGCAGCGCACTCTGACGATCCGCGCGCCTTACTGCCGCCGATGGCGTCCGGTCCAGCGGGTCGGGGTCCGGCCGGGACAGATCCAGCGCGGCAAGTTCAAGCATTTCGACCGCAAGGCTCTTGAAAATCTGCGCAGTTGCCGTCCGCTTCTCGTCTGCCTCGAAAGTCGCACGGCTCACGATTGCACCTCGCCAGCACGCAGCTTTCTCAACACCAACTGATGCACGGCCTCGCCGTCGCCGGCGAACGCAGGAACCAGCGCCGCGGAGTCGGCGACACTCTTTCGCTCGATGTACCGGGCGCTAAAGAACTTCCACTCGTCGGGGGTGAGACTGTCGCGAACGCGCTCAATGAATCGAATGAGATGAGACACCCGGACTCCTATGCCGCCTTCGGACGCGGCGCTATGGATTGAACATCATCGCTCACCGCCTCGGGCGCAAGCTCCTGTCTCGTGAACGCCATCAGGCCGTCGAATGCGGCACGCAACGACTCCCGATCCGCTCCAACTGGATACGGAGCGTTGGAGCAAAGTTCGAACCGTGCCTCTTCCGTTCCGTGGACAAGATAGTCGTCCTGCCACCCTCTCCCGGCGCATTGATCCTGCACATACGCCTCAAAGCCACGGGCAGCCATCTCACGCACGGACGACCAGTACGCCTTCGCCTTCTTCTGGTCGAACTTCTCCGCATCCTTGAAGAACTTGGTGTTGACGACTCGCTTCATGTACTCGGACTGCAACAGCGCATCTCGATCGGTCGCGACTCGATGGATCTCGGGCAATTCCCGGATAGCAGTCGCAATGCGGATGAGCGTCGCTGCAACGGCCTTTTCTTCAGCGCGCCCCAGGCGGGTTTCGGGGCGCATGTTCGACAGCCGCTCCACGAGTGGATGTCGCTCGCCAGGTCGCAGCCGCGGCACCCGGTCTTCGACCACTTCTTGAAACACTTCCTCGGTCATGCGCTCAGCGGCGCTGTGCCGAGCCTGATATGACTGATCCGGCATCAGCACGCCAAGGACGCCCGTCACATGGTTACAGACTTGATATCGCGTGGCTTCGAGGCGAGCCGTCGCGGCCGACCTTGCCTCGTCTTCGGTATATCGACGGATCGTGAGCGCATTTACGCTGTTCACGAGTGGCAGCAGACGCTCGCGAAGGTCGGCAGGAACATAGCCAGCCTGTGCGATCTCATTGAGGCGGGATGCGCCGCGCGTGCGCTGCTGGGTCAGGAAAAGCTCCGATGCAAAGTAGCTATTGCTGGTTTTCGCCTGACACGGAGATACCGCAATCATCTCCCGAACATGCTCACCCAAGTAGTCATCAAGGGCGTGGAAAAACTCGTGGGCGAGCGCTCCGGCCCCCTTCAGTCGCGTGAGATTGATCACCTTCCGCGCCGGTTCGTAGTGTGCGAGCGCCCGGCCGACGCCGCGGGAACCGAACGCAAGGGCAAGCGTACCGCCGAGACTGAGGAAGGTCTTCGGCACACCAAGCACGCGCGCAAGCGTCGAGAGCGAGTCATACGCACGATTGAGAACGTCTTGCCGCTCAATATCCGGTAGCCAGTTCCCGAATTCGCACGCGCGGAATCCGAACGTCTCCAGAAAGTCATCCGGCTTGATATCGCGGCCGCCGCGCTCGTCGGGCGCACCCGTGCGTTTGATGTGATCAAGATGGGGACGCGAAAGGTATTGGTTCGCTTCCTCGTCGTCACGCGAAGCCATAGTCGTTGCACGCTTCTGGTTCGTGCGCGCCTGGCGCTGCTCGATGAAGGCATACAACCCTTCCGAATCCATCTGCGATGGCGACACCCATTGATCGTTGATGTGGAAGCGGTGGCCGTCATACAACGCTTTCGCGCGACGATACCCGCGCTCCGAATCCAGTAAGTAGTTGGACGCGAAGCGCCAACCTCTCGGATCGCTGCTGATGACTTCCTGATATTCGTCGGCCACCCTCCTCGACACGGATCTGTCGCGACGCGTGACCTCGATAATCCCGGCGTCAATGAGACTGCGCTCGAAAGCCGACTCGCCCTCATCCGAAATCAATTGCTCACGTGAGTGCAGCGCGTCCGCGCAGTCTCTGACCTTGGAAACGAAGTCGATGTACGCGTCCGAATGTTCCGGGTTCGTGATTTTTGACTGAATGTCCTTGCGAAGCGCGTTTACGAAGAGCGCAACACGACAATCAATTCCCTCCTCGCGGAATTGATCCAACGACTTGCGCGGCCAGATGTTGTCGCGAGTGACCAACTCCAGCTTCTCGCGGTCGTTCATACCGTCGAGATCGGAACGCGACAGGGCCTTTGCGTAAAAGTCCTTGCGTGCCCCACCGATCTTCTCTCCGGCATCCTCGATACGCGCACGCTGCCGCTCGGCGCTCTTGACCGCGCGCCGGGGTGTCGGCGCAGTCGGCCGCTCTTCCACGTCGGAGTCGTGTCGCTCCTGCCCCTGCTCCGGCAACTCACGGCCGGTCTGGACGGACGCAGATACCGCCTTGGAGACTTCGTCCAACACGGCGAGCCGCCGACGCTGGAACAGGATATGCCCTTCCTTCGTGCGCAACGTCTGACGCAGCGCGACAAGCGCGTCACCCGAATAGGCCACGCCAATGTCGTAGTTCGACAGCGCGTCGATCCCACGAATCCGCAGATCGTTGTACCGCTCGATGTCGTCCGAAAGCTGCTGCTTTGCTGCGTCGGCAAGGGCATCCAGATGACTGCGAGCGCGCTCCCCACCCGCGCGAGGCACGCGGAATTCATCGATGTACCACTGCCTTGTTTTCGAGTCGATCACGCCGTCGTAGCCGGCCGACAACGACTCTTCCGGAAAGCCGGAGATAATCGACGCCACTTCACTCGGAGCGACCTTGGCGCGAATCTCCGCGACGGTTTCTTCGAAGGTCTTGGGCTTCTGCTCAGGCGCTGCCGCGGGATTCGGACTGGCGGAAGGGGAACCGCGCCGGATCAGAGCATCCAGCGGCGTGGCGTCGTCTACGAGATCCAAATCCTCGTAACCGATAAGAAAGTCCGACGTATCCATCTCGGCGATGTCACGTCTTACTTCGAAGCCAGGGAACCAGGCTTGAAGGTCGCTCGTCTTGAACGAGGAGCGATCGCCAAGCCACATTCCAGTACTGACCTGCTCGAAACCGAACGCCGACAGATCACTACGGCTATAGCCGCGAACGACGAGACGGTTGCGGCCGTCAGGCGGGCACTGCGCCGCAATCAGCATCTCAGCCCCGTCGTAACGCGAAAGGTTCACCCACCGCCGTGCCGCCACGATTAGCCCTTAAATGTTTGCCGGAAACGTTGGGATGCCTTATTGGCTTCCACCTCCTGCAATACAGGCTCCAGCTTCTCAGAAGCTGAGTTGAACCAGCGCTGCGCATTGACCATGTTCTCGCGACTCGGCTGCACGCCGATGCTCATATAGCCCGCGAGACGAGCCAGATGGCGGCCAGTCTGTTGCAGATCCCGCACTAGCTCGATGTTGTCGTCCAATGCCATGTGTAAACCTCTAAGTGTGATGCACTTCAATCAGATCTTGTTCAGTATCGGGATCAACCACGAACGTCTCTTCGTCGGGCGTGTCGCGGTCGTCCACAAGGCGCACTTCATCCGCCTCGCGAAAGCTCACACGCAGCGTCCGTAACGCCGCCGCAACGTCAATGGCTTCGCCGGTCAGTGTCCGACGCATCGAGTGCGGCTCCAGAACGAAGTCGGGGTACAACCGACCATGGATGCCCTGAAAGCAGACGAAATCGATTCCCTCGCCGTCGAGAGTGACCGTCGCCATCAGATTGCCATTCAGCCAGGCTTCGAAATCGATCCGCCCCTCGGCCGCAGCCGTTTGCTGCACCAGGGCACGCCGATCCCGACTCGGCGCGAACTCGCTAACCAGAGCCAGCATCTTGACCTTCAGAATTCCGTATAAGCCAGCGGCATCCATCATCAGTCGATCCATTTCGAATGCTTGCACGATGGGAAATTGGAGCACCCGACCACCTTCTTTCCAGAAGGAAGACGCTTACCGACCATGCGACCTTTCCCGCACTTTTCGCACGTCTCGCCATGCCCCGGCAACGTCTCATCAATTTCCGGTCGCGGCTTGTCCTCTGCCGCCTTGATTCCCAAGCGGTCCAGATCAAACTTCACTCCCTTGAGAGCCTCGACAAGCTTCGTCGCGTTTCCGCGAATCATCGCGTCGAACTGCTGACGCGTCATCTTCCCTTGCTCGATCAGGCCAAGCGCCATTTCCCACTTTGCCGTTGTAACCGGATCGGAAAGCTCCCGCGGCAGACGCTGGATTAATTCAATGCCAAGGTCGGTCGGCTCAAGGTAGCCGCCCTTCCCGCGGACAACGTACTTGCGCTGCCTCAGGGTCTCGATGATCGCGTCGCGCGTCCGATCAGTGCCTATGCCCTTTGTGTCCCGGAGAACCTTCCGATCAGCCTCGTTGCTCACGAATCGGTGAATATTGGTCATGGCTGTGATCAACGTCCCGTCATTAAAGCGCTTCGGTGGCGTCGTCTCGGTCTCGCGCAGTCGCGCGACACCGCCCGTTAACTTTTGACCGACCTGATAGGACATAGGCACCATCCGCCCTTATTGATGCGCGCCCGTCGCTTGCGCGACCGCGTCCAGCATCGCTGCTCGGGTGATCTGTTCGTCGTCGCCATCGGCGGCCGAAGCGTCCGACTGGCCTTCGCCGCTTTTCTTCGGACGCACCACGCGCGCGCTCGTGAAGCCCAACTTTGCGTGCAGCGCGGCATCGCATGCATCCGTCACCCACACAGGGACCGGTTGCGCGCCGGCAATGTTGTTGAGGTCTTCGTCAACGGGATTGAAGATCACCGTATCGAAGAAAACTTCACCGCCGTCGCCGCGCGTGTTCACGACGTTGCCGATCGCGACAGGGAAAAAGCCGATTTCGCCAGTACGCGGATGAACCTTCCGGGTGGTCAGCGAAATGTACTTTGCGCCGGTCAGCGCACCGCCATCGTCCTTGCGCTCGTTCACAAACGCGAAAACCGGAATCCGCCCGTCGCCGAGTCCCAGGTCGATGTGCCCGGTCAGGACAGCCTTACTGTCCGGCTTGCTGGACGGCACGAACACGGCCGTCTCGAACCACTTCTCGCCGCGCTGCACGACTGCGCGCAGGACGGGCTTTACTTTTTCAGCCACACCAGCAGTGCTCATGATCGCTCCACCAAGGAAAAGATGAGTAATGGCAACGCGCATTCCACGATATCGGCGACTAAAACATTTCCGTAGCCTTGTAACGATACGCACAATTGCTTAACCAATAATATTCCGTTTCCCTGTTGTTGTCCAGTCGCCACACTTCTGGTAAGCCCGCCAGTCGTGCGTTTGCGCCCGATGCTCGTGTGTCCAACTTAGGCAGACGGTTAGTTGCATAGGATGCGCTCTTGACTCCCGTAATTACTCACCTTTCGACCACGTAATCAGCAGCGCTTGCGTGGTCATATAAACTGACCTAGAGTGCAGGGCTAATACCCAAAGACACTACCCTCATGACGAAGCTGGAGCCGTTCCCCAAGGGCGATGTTCGTCGTCTGCTCGCGCTTGCGCTCGCAATCGCCGAGGACAAGCGTGCAACGCTGACGACCCTTTCCGCGCGAACCGGCCACCACAAGCAGACGATTCAAGACGATGTTGAAAAGCTTCGCGATCAACTCGGCATCGCTATCGAGAAAGATGGGCCTGTCTATCGCCTTGTCTCGTGGGGACCAGTCATCAAGCAAACCGGTCTTCGAAAGTTCTTGCTAGGTCAGTTAAACTGACCTAGCATTTTGTCATTGATGTGTACGGAGACTTTCGATGACAACTCTCGTTCAGGTCGCACCCGGCGTTTTTTTCGCAGCCGAGGTGCTCAATCCCAAGTGGGGACAATCATTCCTGGCAGCAGAGCGGCCTACGAAACGCCACGGGATCGAGAGCGGCGCGGACCATACCCAAGAAAACCACGATCAGGATGTCAGTAGGGAGGACCGAGGCGAACAAATGGCGCTCCTCTGAGGCCAGAGCACGCAGTCACCCTTCCAGAATGGCATCGATCTTCGCCATCCACTGCTCCGCATCCTGCGCGCCAAACATATGCACGTCGAATAGCGGTGTTTGCGGATTCGCGATCGCGATGCTGATGCGGTTGTTGATCTTGGTCCCGTTTTTGTCGAGCCAATTCCATGTCCGCGTCCGAACATCGCCGTAACTGAATGTGTGCGTTGAGTCCCATCTGACAAACGCTACCTCCCGACGCGAGTCATCGAAAAGCACGCTCACGCCCCCGCGCGTGAGGGCGTGACTGGCGCGAAAGCCCTTTCGGCCAAGATCGAGAATGCGGTGGTCCGTCTGCGCCTTTCGCCGCGACGATTGCCTGAAACCAGCGACGAGGAATGCAACAATAGCCGCCGGTATTACGATCCACAGAAGCAATTCCATTTACGTAAGCCCTCTCATTGATTCTTATCTGTCCCCGTTAACGGCAGGCGAGGCAGATCCTTGATAGCCGCGTCTACTCCTTGCCCAACGGCGGCACCGCCTGAAGATGAGGCACGGGCCGCGCCGAAGGCACCGCACGCAACAACTCACCGTAATACGGTGCAGCAAATCGCGCGTCGCCGGCATCGACCACGGGGAACATGCCAGCAGCAAAGTGCTGGCCGGCCTTATAGGCAACCGGCAATCCGAACGACAGTGCGCAGAGCACTGCGACAACCGCCACGACCAGCCCCGCAGTAGACAGCACTCTCCCAACGCCATTGGCGACCATCCTGCCGACGCCGGACGGCTGAGACGGCTGAGACGGCTGCAAGCCGGCATCGAACCGATCGGACTCTTCCGGCAATTCGACCACGGGAATCGCGGGCTGCGTGATGCCCAGACTTACCTTCACTGCGTCCTGAATGCGACCGATCAAGGCCAGGGCTTCCGACTCGGTGAGATCCTCGGCGAGGGTTCCCCCCTTGCGTCCGGAATCCTCGCCGTCAGTGGCCACTACACAAAACACCTTTTCTTCGATGTCACCGCTTGCCTTGTGTGCGGCCCGGATCGAGAGACGCTTGACCGCGTTCCCCCACGAGTCCGGTTTCCAGTTATACGTAGCCAACGATCGGTCGCCAGAGATGACGATCTCGTCTTTCGTTGCGTCCACACGCAACGGCGTTCTTTCTGCGCGCGGACCCGGTCGCCGGTCGTCGGCGTCACGAAGCATCACCGCCTGCTCGCCCCGCCCATGCTCCGCCGCCGTCAGCAATGCCTCGTCGCGCATGATCTTTGCAGATGTCAAAAGAAAGGGCGCTTGATCGGTCTCCTGAAGCCGGACCCCCACTGCGTCCAAGGCGCTCAGCATTTCGTCCCGCATAACCTCTCCGAATCCATCCTCGAGGTAACGACGCGCACGCTGCTCAGCATCCTCTCTGTTCCACGGCGACAGTGACGCCTCTTTGCGCAACACAATGGCCTCAGCCAACACCTCGGCAAGCAACTCGGGCACGGTCGCCGCAGTTTCCGCTTTGGCGAAAAAGTACCCTAGCTCTCGCGCGGCATCCTGAACGGCCTCCAGAAGCTCCCCATAATGGCTCGCGAGGACACGCGAATGCACCTGTTCAGCGAGATCCAGTTGCGTGACATCGACTGCTTGCTCCGACAATTCCATATAGCCTCCTTTGCTTTCTTCCACTGCTTCGACTACCGCTCCAAGGACGCGCACGCTTCGGCTGCTGCAGGGCAAATCAACAACATGCCCCTGCCTCGGGATGGTTTGATCGCCAGGCCAACCACGTGTGCCGGATAGCGCAATGCGAAGAACCCTTGCCTCACCGATACGTATCCCGTCGCAACCGCGGTGATGACGTTCCATGTACGACGCACCTTGAATGACAACGACCTCGCTCGCCAAAGCGCTATTTTTTCCTCTTGCGACTCACATGAGCCGACGAGTTGATCATCAACATTTCCCACGCGAGTCTCCTTCTGCCTTTGGGCAATGGTGCGGCTGCGCAGCCTCAACGCGGACAACATCGCCAGCAGCGATCCGATCTAGAATCGTTCTCTCCGCTCTACGAATCTCGGTCACTGTAGCGGTCTCTAGCTGATGATCGTGAACCTCCAGGGCCGGGCCTATCGCGCGATACGCCTCTTCGTTGACACACCATCGGCCACCCAGTCGCCCTTCGGCCCCAACGCGCGCCAGGCATTCTTGGGCGAGGCGGATACAGGCCGCCTGCTCGTTACTGAAACCAAGCTCGCAGAGCACGAGAGCGAGATTCAACGCATAGGCAAGCTGATTCATGCCCGTGTCTGTCCCCCGCCCGATTCGCATCTCCTCGAGAGCAAGGTGATACGCCAACTCGACCTTCATGGCATGACCAGGCGGAACGAGAAGACGATCTCCGAAAAGGCGCAGGAAAGTGGTCGGATCTCGCCTGGATTGCCGAACTCGATTACCGCGCTTCCGCATGCCCCCTCCATTCAGTACCGAAACGCTCGAACCAGCGTCCGCACAGCGCCCCGCGCGAGCCGTTCGTTGGGCCAACGCTCCCGCGTCCTCCCTTCTTCGACGAGCGGCGCAACAAGGCCATACACACTGCTGATCGGGCTCGACGGGCCGAGACCTAGTTGCCACATCGGAACAGGACCGACCGAGAGTCTTTGCCCGCCCGGCCGGGGCGTCGGCAACCCAATCGCAACGGCTTTCACTTGGTTAGGTAGCGCCGGAAAGGGATCTACGCCGGTGACGTGCGTCAGTTCCGCGATCGAGATGACCGCGTATGCCTCTCCGGGCTGATTGACCGTTACGTATGCAGCGGCACCGCGTTGCGGGTCGTAGATCGCCTTCCACACATGCGTAGGAACCTCGACGCCTCTGCCGATAGACGCACGCGGACCGATGAATGCAGGACCGGTCACCACATAGAGATCGCCGTCATACTTTGCGAGGGCACGCGTCGCGATTTCGATGCCTTGCCACAGATGTCGATTGTTGTCAGGTGACTGTGGGACCATGTTCGCCAGGGAAAAACTTTCGAACTGCGAACGTTCGTCCGGCATATCACCACTCGGCGACATGTGACCTTCATCCCTTCCCGAGCCAAGATAGTCCTCGCGCTCCGCGCGATCGCGCGGACTGATCGCGGCCTCGGAATGGAACACATCGACTCGTCTCTGCCGGTGTGCCGCCTCGACAGAGGCGCGCGTCAGATGCTCCGCCGACCAGATCGCGGTTCGGCTCACACCAGACTCCGCAACTGAGTAGAAGGCGAAGCACATTTGATGCCCCCGCTCGGCGAGATCGGCCCGTTGAAGATCCGGGGCCTGTCCGCCGGCGAAGAACTGCGGACAGTTCGTAGGTGACGCGCCGGCCACACCGGACAGCAGTGCAAACAGCACCGCGCTAGCACTCATGCGACATGCCTTCATTTCGATACCGGCTTTCGTTCGCCGGCCTCCATTCCAGAATCCAAACACTGCGCAGACTTCATTGTCGATTCTCAATTTGCTCAATTGCGGCGTCGCTGTAGCGCTTGGCAACGATGCGCGCGATGGCATGCGTCACCTTCGGCACGGATGCGTTGCACGTCCCGCGCA
>NZ_VWWG01000083.1:0-30643 GCF_011753085.1 Burkholderia sp. Tr-862 | reverse complement strand
GACGTGATCTCGACCGACCGGCATACGGTCAAGCCGTGGTTCAACGGCCGGCTCGACTATGCGCCGCCGGTCGAGGACCTGTCTGCGAGCGGTTTCCCGCTCGCGGGCGGCCGGCTCGACTACGTCGGGCGGCGCCGCGTCGCGGTACTCGTGTACCGATACCGGCAGCACGTGATCGACGTGTACGTGCGGCCGGCGGGCGGCGGCGGGGAGACGGCGCCGTACGCGACCGTGTCGCAGGGCTACGCGCTCGACCGCTGGGAGGCGGCCGGGATGACCTGGTGGGCCGTGACCGACGCCGAGCCGTCGGCGCTGGCAGCGTTCAGGACGGCGCTCGACGCGCGGCTTGGCGGGGCGCGCAGCGAGTGACGGCGGGCCGCGGCGCCGGCCCGTCACCCGCGCGCCATGCTCCGCCCCCGATTCCCGAGCGGGCGCGTGAGCCCCCGTTCGACGGTCGGCGCCCGTTCAAGTCTTTGAAAACATGGCCGAATCCGGTCCGAAATCGTCGATCGGTGTTGCATGCGCCCTGTATCCGGGTTAGAATCTTCGGCTTCTCACTTGCCACACCGGTTCAGACGCCCGGGTGGCTTCAATCCACAAGGAGTGTGTAATGCGTCATTACGAAATCGTATTCATCGTGCACCCCGATCAAAGCGAGCAAGTGCCCGCGATGATCGAGCGTTACAAGACCACGATCACGACGCACGGCGGCCAGATCCACCGTGTCGAAGACTGGGGCCGTCGCCAACTGGCCTACATGATCGAGAAACTCGCGAAGGCTCACTACGTCTGCATGAACATTGAGTGCGACCAGACGACGCTCGACGAACTCGAACACGCGTTCAAGTTCAACGACGCCGTGCTGCGCCACCTCATCGTCAAGATGAAGAAGGCCGAGACCGGCCCGTCGCCGATGATGAAGGAAGTTCAGCGCGAAGAAGCCAAGAAGGCGGCTGCTGCTCAGCCGACCGAAGCGCAGGCTTAAGTTCGTCATTCATTAAGCCATCAAGGAGCGCGCGACTCACGTGAACAGGTTGCAATTGACGGCGAGCGTCGTCGAACGCGCACCGGTGCGATATACGCCGGCAGGTGTTCCGATCGCAAGCGCCACGTTGCACCACCGCACGGAAGTCGTCGAAGCAGGCATTCCCCGTCAGGTCGAAATGACGATCGAGGCGGTGGCGGCCGGTGAGGCGAGCGGCAGGCTGGAAAGTCGTGAAATGGGCGTTGAAACGCTGTTCACGGGCTTCCTGGCAAAGAAAAGCCGCAACGCGAGAACCTTGGTGTTTCACATCACAGCATTGCAGGACATTGGAAAGGACTGAAATCATGCCCCGCCCGACTGGTAAGAAATTCGACAAGCGTCGTCAGCAACAAAACCCGCTCTTCAAGCGCAAGAAGTTCTGCCGTTTCACGGCAGCTGGCGTCGATCAGATCGACTACAAGGATACGGAAACGCTGAAGGACTTCATCGGCGAAAACGGCAAGATCACGCCGGCTCGTCTGACGGGTACGAAGGCGCACTATCAGCGTCAGCTGGATACGGCAATCAAGCGTGCGCGTTTCCTCGCGCTGCTGCCGTACACCGATCAGCACAAGGCGTAATCAGGCGACGCAATAAGGAGAATTCGAATGCAAATCATTCTGTTGGAAAAAGTCGCCAATCTGGGTAACCTCGGCGACATCGTCAAGGTCAAGGACGGTTACGCTCGCAACTTCCTGATCCCGAACCGCAAGGCTCGCCGTGCAACGAAGGAAGCGATCGCTGAATTCGAAGTTCGCCGCGCTGAACTCGAAAAGGTCGCCGCTGAGAAGCTGGCGGCATCGCAGGCAGTCGGCGAGAAGCTGAACGGCCAGTCGTTCGAAATCACGCAGAAGTCGGGCGTTGACGGCCGTCTGTTCGGCTCGGTCACGAACGGCGACGTCGCGGAACTGCTGAAGAAGGCAGGTTACGAAGTCGAGAAGCTGCAGGTTCGCATGCCGGAAGGCCCGCTGAAGATGATCGGCGAGCATACGGTTCAGGTCGCGCTGCATACGGACGTCGTCGTCGACGTCACGATCAACGTGATCGGCGACCACGCGTAAGCGTCGTACGCAAGCTTCCCGGGCGGCTTCCGCTGTCCGGACAAGGGCAGGCGCCCGGGCAACCGGGGCCTGCCTTTTTTATTGCCTGTTCGTCGGCGCCCGTCTCTAGTAACGTCGTAGGTTATTCGCGATAATCCCAACCCATGAACGCGCCGCAAGATCCTCAAATCGAATCGCTGAAAGTCCCGCCGCACTCGGTCGAAGCCGAGCAGTCGGTGCTCGGCGGCCTGTTGCTCGACAACGCGGCATGGGACCGGATTGCCGACTTCCTGTCGCAGGGCGATTTCTATCGCTACGACCACCGGATCATCTACGAGCACATCGGCCGGCTGATCGCATCGACGCGCCCGGCCGACGTCGTGACCGTGTACGAAGCGCTGACCACGTCCGGCAAGGCCGACGACGTCGGTGGCCTTGCGTACCTGAACGCACTCGCGCAGAACACGCCGAGTGCGGCCAACATCCGTCGCTATGCGGAAATCGTGCGCGACCGCGCGGTGCTGCGCCGGCTCGTGTCGGTCGCCGACGAAATCTCGGCTGACGCATTCAATCCGCAGGGCAAGGAAGTCCGCCAGCTGCTCGACGAAGCCGAATCGAAGGTGTTCTCGATCGCGGAAGAAGGCGCGCGTGGCAACCAGGGCTTCCTCGAGATCGGTCCGCTGCTCACGCAGGTCGTCGAGCGCATCGACACGCTGTACCACACCGCGAATCCGAGCGACGTCACGGGCACGCCGACGGGTTTCGTCGACCTCGACCGGATGACGTCCGGGATGCACGGCGGTGAGTTGATCATCGTCGCAGGGCGCCCGTCGATGGGTAAGACGGCGTTCTCGATGAACATCGGCGAATACGTTGCGGTCGAGTACGGGCTGCCGGTCGCGGTGTTCTCGATGGAAATGCCGGGCACCCAGCTCGTGATGCGTATGCTCGGCTCGATCGGCCGGCTCGACCAGCACCGGATGCGTACCGGTCGCCTGAGCGACGAGGACTGGCCGAAATTGACGCACGCGGTGCAGAAGATGAGCGAGGCGCAGCTCTTCATCGACGAGACGGGTGGCCTGAACCCGATGGAATTGCGCTCGCGCGCGCGGCGTCTCGCACGGCAATGCGGCAAGCTCGGCCTGATCATCGTCGACTACCTGCAGCTGATGTCGGGTTCGTCGCAGGGCGAGAATCGCGCGACCGAGATTTCGGAAATCTCGCGATCGCTGAAGAGTCTGGCAAAGGAGCTGGACGTGCCGGTGATCGCACTGTCGCAGCTGAACCGCGGCCTCGAACAGCGTCCGAACAAGCGTCCGGTGATGTCCGATTTGCGCGAATCGGGCGCAATCGAACAGGATGCGGACGTGATCCTGTTCATCTATCGCGACGAAGTCTACAACCCGGACAGCCCCGACAAGGGCACGGCCGAAATCATCATCGGCAAGCAGCGTAATGGTCCGATCGGCCCCGTTCGGCTCACGTTCCTGGGGCAATTCACGAAGTTCGACAACTTTGCAGGGGCGCAGACCTTCTACGGCGAGTAACGCCGGATGTAAAGCCCTAAATCGCCAAGCGTTGTATCCAATCCCGCCGTGCGCATATGCGCGCGGCGCGGCCCGACCGGAAACGGTACAATGTCGCCCGTTTTCGTGACAGTAGTTTGACAATCTCTCAGGAATCCCATGTTCGGTCGATTCATGCCCACCGAGGGCAAGTTCTTTGAACTCTTCAACGCGCACGCGAAGCACATCGTTTCCGGTGGCCGCGAGCTCGAACTGCTGATCGACAATCTCGCCGACGCCGAGATTCACAAGCAAAACGTGCAGACTGCCGAGAAGGCCGCTGACAAGCTGACGCATGAAGCGATCGATCTGCTGCACAAGACCTTCATCACGCCGCTCGATCGCGACGAGATCCACAAGCTGATCACGACGATGGACGACATCCTCGACCTGATGGAAGACGTCGCGACGGCCGTGTCGCTGTACGACGTGCGCTCCGTCACCTCCGAGGCGAGCCAGCTCGCGCACATCGTCACGCAGTCGGCCCAGCACGTGCAGCAGGCCGTCGGCATGCTGTCCGACATGAAGCAATCGGCGCAGATCCTCAAGCAATGCGAAGAGATCGACCGCTGGGAGTCGGAGGCCGACCGCGTGCTGCGCTCGGCGATGTCGAAGCTGTTCCGCGAGGAAGACGACGTGAAGACGCTCATCAAACTGAAGGCGATCTACGAGCTGCTTGAGGAGATCACCGACAAGTGCGAGGACGTCGCGAACATCATCGAAGGCATCGTGCTGGAAAACGCCTGAGCGGACCACGATGCATTCGATACAACTTGCCCTATGGATGGTCGCGACGCTGGTGCTCGTCGCGCTCGTATTCGACTTCATGAACGGCTTCCACGACGCGGCGAACTCGATCGCCACCGTGGTGTCCACCGGGGTGCTGAAGCCCCAGCAGGCCGTCGTGTTCGCGGCCGCGTTCAACGTCATCGCGTATTTCATCTTCCACCTGAAGGTGGCGCAGACGGTCGGCAAAGGCACGATCGATCCGGAGATCGTTGACCACTACGTCGTGTTCGGCGCGCTGGTCGGCGCGATCGGCTGGAACGTGATCACGTGGTACTACGGGATCCCGTCGAGTTCGTCGCACGCGCTGATCGGCGGCCTCGTCGGCTCGGCGCTCGCGAAGTCGGGCTGGAGCGCGCTGAACATCGACGGCCTGATGAAGACCGTCGCGTTCATCTTCATTTCGCCGCTGCTCGGCTTCATTCTCGGTTCGCTGTTCATGCTCGGCGTGTCGTGGCTGTATTTCCGCACCGCGCCAAGCAAGGTCGACCGGCGCTTCCGGCGGTTCCAGCTGCTGTCGGCCGGCCTGTACAGCCTGGGTCACGGCGGCAACGACGCACAGAAGACGATCGGCATCATCTGGATGCTGCTGATCGCGTCGGGTTATGCATCGGCGACGTCCGATGCGCCGCCTGCGTGGGTGATCGGCGCGTGCTACCTGTCGATGGGCCTCGGCACGCTGTTCGGCGGCTGGCGCATCGTGCGCACGATGGGCCAGAAGATCACGAAGCTCAAGCCGGTCGGCGGTTTCTGTGCCGAAAGCGGCGGGGCGATCACGCTGTTCATCGCGTCGTTCCTTGGTATTCCGGTGTCGACCACGCACACGATCACCGGTGCGATCGTCGGTGTCGGCGCGACGCAGAAGTTGTCGGCAGTGCGCTGGGGCGTCGCCGGCAACATCGTGTGGGCATGGGTGCTGACGATTCCGGCATCCGCGCTGATCGCGGCCGGCGGATGGTGGGTCGGGCACCAGATCTTCTGATTCCGACGCTGCCGCCTCGACACGAAATGCGCCGCCAACCGAAAGGTTGCGGCGCATTTTCTTTGGTGGTCGGAAAAAGTGCGGCGAATGACGCGGTTGCCGCCGAGGATGAACCGGGTCAGTAGCTGCCGTTCGCGAAGCGGGCGATCGGATCGTCCGCGGTGCCGGTGCGCGCGCTGACGGGCGCGGATTGTGTCGATGCACGCATCACCTGCACGGGCTCGATGGTGCGCGGCGACCGCGCGGCGGCGGGCGGCGGTTCGTCGTCGAACGCGGCAGCTTCGGCGGCGGTCAGTGCCGTCGTCGGAATCTGCGTGCCGACCTCTGCCGGGCCGGCCGCTGCTGCATTCGCGGTCGGGGCGAGCATGTCGCCGTTCGCGGCAGTTGCCTGCTGCCGGGCGGCCTGCACGCGCGGCGGCGGTTCGTACGGATCGGCGGCGGGCGCGGCTGCCGGAGCCACCGCAGCGGTTGATACGACGGCCGCGGATTGCGCGACCGGAGCAGGAGGCGGGGCCGCGCTGGCTTGCGCAGCGGCATAGGCGGGCTGACGTGGCGCGGCGGCGGTCACGACAGCGGCCGGTGCGGCCGGCGGCGCGTCGCGTCGTGCCTCGTAGGTCGGCGTATCGAACGGTGCCGGTGTGCCGCGCGGCGGCGCGACACGGCGAATGCCGTCGAAGCGTTTGGCCCAGTACGGGTTCGTCAGGTAATCGAGCCGCACGGTGCCGCCGGTCGACGGCGCGTTGACGAAGCGCAGCTTGCCGACATAGATGCCGACGTGCGAGTGCGGGCGTCCGGTCGTATTGAAGAAGATCAGGTCGCCCGGCGCTACCTCTTCGGGGTCGATCGACACGCCGCGGCTGCTCATGTCGGCGGTCGTGCGCGGCAGGTTCACGTCGGCCGCGCGGCCGATCACGTAGCGCACGAGCCCGCTGCAGTCGAAACCGCTCGTGGGCGTGTTGCCGCCCCAGCGATATGGCACGCCGACAAGGCTCATCGCCTGGATCGAGATTTCTTCCTGGCCGACGCTGTGATCGACGAATTTCGGGAAATTGGCGGGGGGCGGGAACGCGCGCGGGGTGGTGATCTTCATGCCGGAGGTGCGCGATGCCGACTGCGGCGGCACGCTGGAGCAGGCCGCGAGCAGAGAAACGACGGCGACGGGAACCCAGATTCGAAGCATGAGAAGGCGGACGAGCGCGGCGCGCTCGCCAATCGTATGACAACAGACAGACCCGATGGTAGACGTTCCGGCGGGGCTTAGGCAACCATTCCTGAGAATTTACTTGAAGTTTCGCGCGTAAGTGAGGTCGTTGAGTTACGAGGCATGACCAACGATTCCGACCCCAAAAATAAAAACGGCGCTCCGGAAACGGAGCGCCGCGTGGCGTCGACGGCCGGCGAGGAGCCGGTCGCGCGTTACAGGATGTCCGACGCGTAGTCGGCGAGCCGCGAGCGTTCGCCGCGCGCGAGCGTCACGTGGCCGCTGTGGCCCCAGCCCTTGAAGCGGTCGACGACGTAGGTCAGGCCCGAGCTGCCTTCGGTCAGGTAAGGCGTGTCGATCTGCGCGATGTTGCCGAGGCACACGATCTTCGTGCCGGGGCCCGCGCGCGTCACGAGCGTCTTCATCTGCTTCGGCGTCAGGTTCTGCGCTTCGTCGATGATCAGGTACTTGTCGACGAACGTGCGGCCGCGCATGAAGTTCATGCTCTTCACCTTCAGGCGCGAACGGATCAGTTCCTGCGTCGCCGCGCGGCCCCATTCGCCGGCCGCGTCGTCGGTCTTCTGCAGCACCTCGAGGTTGTCGTCGAATGCGCCCATCCACGGCTGCATCTTCTCTTCCTCGGTACCGGGCAGGAAACCGATGTCCTCGCCGACGGGCACGGTCGCGCGCGTCACGATGATCTCGTTGTAGCGCTTGTCGTCGAGCACCTGCGCGAGGCCGGCCGCGAGCGCGACGAGCGTCTTGCCGGTGCCGGCCTGGCCAAGCAGCGTGACGAAGTCGATCTCGGGGTTCATCAGCAGGTTCAGCGCGAAATTCTGCTCGCGGTTGCGCGCGGTGATGCCCCACACGTTGTTCTTGTGGTGGCTGTAGTCGCGCAGCGTCTGCAGCAGCGCCGTCTTGCCGTTCAGTTCACGGACGATCGCGTGGAACGTCGGCTCGCCGTTCTGCGGCTCGAGATAGACGAACTCGTTGACGAGCATCGACGCGACGAGCGGGCCGGTCACGCGGTAGTACGTCGTGCCCGTCTTCGTGTCCTGCCAGCTCTCCATGCCCTTCGCGTGCTTGGTCCAGAAATCCTGCGGCAGTTCGCGCACGCCGTTATAGAGGAGATCCTTGTCCTCGAGTACCTGGTCGTTGAAGTAGTCTTCAGCGGGCAGGCCGAGCGCGTGCGCCTTGATCCGCATGTTGATGTCTTTCGACACCAGCACGACCTGGCGGTCCGGCCGGTCGCGCTGCAGCGCGCGCACGACGCCGAGGATCTGGTTGTCGGCCTTGCCTTCGGGCAGGCCTTCGATCGGCGCGATGTCCGCGAGCTTCGTCTGGAAGTACAGGCGGCCGAGTGCCTCGCGGCTGCCGAGGCGCGACAGCGGAATGCCGGCCGAGATCGGGCCGCCGTCGGCGACCAGCGCATCGAGCGTGCGGCTCACCTGGCGCGCGTTGCGCGCGACTTCGGACATCCCCTTCTTGTGGTTGTCGAGTTCCTCGAGCGTCATCATCGGCAGATAGACGTCGTGTTCCTCGAAGCGGAAGAGGCTGCTCGGGTCGTGCATCAGCACGTTGGTGTCGAGCACGAACAGCTTCTGCAGTTCGGCTTCGGCCGGCTTGCGGCTGCGCGACTTCGTCGCGGCGCCGGCATCGCGCGCGGGCGCCGCGGACGGTTTGCCGGCGGCCGGCTTGTCGTTGCGTGCAACGACCGGCGCGGCGGGGGCCGCGGGTGCCGCCGGCACGGCCGGCGCCGGCATCGGCTGCAGCAATGCAGCCGTCTGCCGGGTCTTGCGGCCGCGTGCGGGCGTGCTTGCGGTGTCGTGCTCCGACGACGCGACGGCGCGCAGCGGTGCGGTCGTGTTCGCGGCTTCGGTCATCGGTTGGGCCACGCTGGCCGGACCGTAGTCACCGGCTGTGGATGCGTCCCCTTCGGCGGACTTCTTCGCGGCTTTCGCGGGCCGCGCTTTCGCCTTGTATTCGTCGGGCGGCAGCAGGCTGCCGAGCTTGCTGGGGGGGGTAGGCAAAGGCATGGTGTCCCTCGGGAGGAATCGTGTCGCATGAAGTGCGCCGCTGATCGCATCCTGCGTGACGTAGACGCATGCAGTTTGCGCGCGGTGGCGCACAGGAATTTCGTCGAGCCGGTTCGCCTAAGTGTCGGTCAACTCCTTGACGAGATGACGGCCGGACCGAGAGCCGGCACGCAGTCCATAAAAAAAGCCGCTGCCCCGTGGACCGGGACATGCGGCTCGGCTGATACCGTCGTGATGCGCGTCAGGTGCCGGGAAGCAACGCAACGGGCACCGGCGCAGCTACGAGAAATATGGGGCGAACTGGCATTCATTGCGGCCCAATATAGCGCGGCTCAAAGCGCTTGTACAGCACTTAGCACGTCGTCCACGTGGCCGGGCACCTTGATGCCGCGCCATGCCTGGCGGAGCACGCCGTCGGCGTCGATCAGGAACGTCGAACGCTCGATTCCGCGCACTTCCTTGCCATACATTTTCTTCATCTTGATGACATCGAACAGCGCGCACAGCGCTTCGTCGGCATCGGAAATCAGCGGGAACGGCAGCTCGAGCTTTGCCTTGAAATTGTCATGCGAGCGCAGGCTGTCGCGCGACACGCCGATGACTTCGGCGCCAGCCTTCTTGAACTTCGGATAGAGATCGCGGAACTGCAGGCCTTCGGTCGTGCAGCCCGGCGTGTTGTCCTTCGGATAGAAATACAGGACGAGCTTCCTGCCCTTCAGGTCGGACAGCGAAATGTCGCCACCCGTAGCCGGTGCGGTGAAATCGGGAACCTGACGGTCAACTTCGACGGACACGTGTTTCTCCTGTTGTTATGGAAAGGCGCCGCTCGGGCGGCGCGGTTCGGCGAGGCGGCGCCGCGGCACGCCGCGAGGGCGGGGCGGGCGGTGCCGGCGCGCGCACGCTCAGTCGGGCTGGACGATCAGTTCGCCGGAGCGGCCGGGGATTTCGCCCCACGTGACAGGGTACGATGGCAGCGAGTCGCGGTCCAGCGTCGCGTGGTAGTCGCCCATCGTCGCAAACGTATGGCCCTGCGCGCGCCAGCCGGCGAGCAGCTGTTCGAACACCGGCGCGAGCTTCTGGCCTTCCAGTTCCGCGTGCAGCGTGAACACCTGGTCGTGCGGATTGGCTTGCGTGAACTTCAGGATGTGCGCGGCGACGTTGTGCGTGTCGATGCCGTCGATACCGAGCACTTCATCGAGCGTCGGCAGCGTGGTCGGCATCTGCACGTGCGACAGCGTGCGGCCGCCGACCACGGGCAGGTACGGCGAGTGGCCGCGACCGTCGGATGCGTAGCGCATCCCCCATGCGTCGATCTGCTCGAATGCGGAGTCGTTCATCTGCCAGCCGGCCGCGCCGTGCGTGACGGGCGGTGCGCCGAAGATGTCGATGAAGCGCGCGTGGCTCTTCTGCATTTCACGTGCGGTCCAGTCGCGATCGCGCACGCGCACGTTGTCCTGCCAGTACACGTGGTCCCACGTATGGATCCCGCATTCGAAGCCGGCCTCGTGGATCGCGCGCATGTCGGCGATCGCACGGCGGCCGATGTCGGGGCCAGGCAGCAGCACGCCGTACATCAGCTGCTTCACGCCGTAATGCTCGACCACCGACGTGCGCGACACCTTCTTCAGGAAGCCGGGGCGGAACACGCGCCGCAGCGCCCAGCCCGTGTGATCGGGCCCGAGGCTGAAGAGGAAGGTCGCGCGCGCACTGAAGCGGTCGAAGATGCGCGCGAGGTTTGGCACGCCTTCGCGCGTGCCGCGCAGCGTGTCGACGTCGATCTTGAGGACGATACGAGCCAAGCGAGCGTCCCGTCAGTTCTGCTCGACCAGCGCGCGCGCGTCGGCGACATGGCCGCGATATGCCTCGAAGATCTTGCGCAGCGCGTCGTCGAACGTCGATTGCGGCGCCCATGCGAGTTCCTGCATCGTGTTGTCGATCTTCGGCACGCGGTTCTGCACGTCCTGGTAGCCGTTGCCGTAGTAGGCGCCCGACGTCGTTTCGACGAGCTGCACCTGCTTCGCGGAGCCGGCGTATTCCGGGTATTCGGCGGCCAGTTCGAGCATCTTGTGCGCGAGCTCGCGAACCGAGAAGTTATTCTTCGGATTGCCGATGTTGTAGATCTTGCCCGACGCGATGCCGTTCTTGTTATCGATGATCTTCATCAGCGCGCTGATGCCGTCGTCGATGTCGGTGAACGCGCGTTTCTGCGAGCCGCCGTCGACGAGGCTGATGTTCTCGCCGCGCACGATGTGGCCGAGGAACTGCGTGACGACGCGCGAGCTGCCTTCCTTCGGCGTGTAGATCGAGTCCAGGCCCGGGCCGATCCAGTTGAACGGGCGGAACAGCGTGAAGTTCAGGCCTTCCATCCCGTAGCCCCAGATCACGCGGTCCATCAGCTGCTTCGAGCATGCGTAGATCCAGCGCGGCTTGTTGATCGGGCCGTAGGTGAGCGCCGATGCGTCCGGATCGAACTGCTCGTCCGAGCACATGCCGTAGACCTCGGAGGTCGACGGGAACACGAGGTGCTTGCCGTACTTGACGGCCGAACGCACGATCGGCAGGTTCGCCTCGAAGTCGAGCTCGAACACGCGCAGCGGCTGCTTGACGTAGGTCGCGGGCGTCGCGATCGCCACGAGCGGCAGGATCACGTCGCACTTCTTCACGTGATACTCGACCCACTCCTTGTTGATCGTGATGTCGCCTTCGAAGAAGTGCATCCGCTCGTGGTTGACGAGGTCGCCCAGCCGATCGGTCTGCATGTCCATGCCGAACACTTCCCAATCGGTGGTTTCAAGAATGCGCTTCGACAGGTGATGGCCGATGAAGCCGTTCACACCCAGGATCAGGACTTTTTTTGCTTTCATGAATGACGGGAAGAATGAATGAACTGCGCGAATTCCGCGGGCGTCACGACGGTTTCGCTGCCGTCGCGCTGCTGCCACAGCTCGAGAATGGATAGGGCGCGGCTGTCGCCGCAGACGCCGAATAGCGCATTATCGCTTACGTGCAGGCCGGGCGGCAAATCTGCCGCCGCCGCCGCGGCGGCGCTGCCGGGCGCCGCGAGGCGCGCGCGGGCGATCACGAAGCGCGTGTCGCCGACGTCGGTGAATGCGCCCGGATACGGGGGCGCGACCGCGCGCACCAGGTTGTAGACCTGCACGGCCGGCTTCGACCAGTCGATCCGGCCGTCTTCCGGCTTGCGGCCGCCGTAGTAGCTGCCGCTCGCGAGCTCGTTCGGCAGGTGCGGCGCCTCGCCCGCGAGCAGCGCGGGCAGCACGCGCCAGAGCGTCTGCTCGGCGGCGACCGTCACCTTGTCGAACACCTGCGCGGCCGTGTCGTCCGGCAGGATCGGCACCGCGGTCTGGCCGATGATCGCGCCGGCGTCCGGTTTCGCGGCCATCTCGTGCAGCGTCGCGCCGGTTTCCGTTTCGCCGTTCAGCACGGCCCAGTTGGTCGGTACCCGACCCCGGTATTTCGGCAACAGCGAACCGTGCATGTTGTACGCGCCGCGCGGCGCGATCGCGAGCAGGTCCACCGGCAGCATGTGGCGGTAATAGAACGAGAAGATGAAGTCCGGCTGCGCGTCGGACACCGCGCGGCGCAGCGCCGGGTCGGCGGGGTCGGCCGGCGTGGCGACGGGAATCCCGTGCTCGGCGGCAACCGATGCGACGCTGCCGAACCAGATGTTCTCGTTCGGGTTGTCCTCGTGCGTGACGACGAGCGCGACGTCGACGCCGCGTGCCAGCAGCACCTGCAGGCAGCGCACGCCGACGTTGTGATACGCGAAGACGACGGCGCGCGGCTTCATCGCGCGGCCCCCGTGCGATTCATGCCCGGCACCGCCGGCATGCCGTCGTGCTGTTCGAGCACGGCCTGGATCAGGTAGCGCGGCCGCGCACGCACCTGCTGGTAGATGCGGCCGACGTATTCGCCGAGCAGGCCGAGCGCGAAGATGATCACGCCGAGCAGGAAGAACGTGATCGCGAACAGCGTGAACACGCCTTGCACTTCCGCGCCGACGATGAAGCGGCGCACGAGCAGCAGCACGAACAGCGCGGCGGAGCCGAGCGACAGGATCACGCCGATGAACGACAGCCACTGCAGCGGCACGACCGAGAAGCCCGTCACGAGGTCGAAGTTCAGCCGGATCAGGCTGTACAGCGAGTACTTCGACTCGCCCGCGAAGCGCTCCTCGTGCGCGACCTCGATTTCGGTCGGGTTCTGCGCGAACGTGTAGGCGAGCGCCGGGATGAACGTGTTGACTTCGCCGCACACGTTGATCGTGTCGATGATGCGGCGGCTGTACGCGCGCAGCATGCAGCCCTGGTCGGTCATCTTGATTCGTGTGATCCGCTCGCGCAGGCGATTCATCATCTGCGACGCCTTGCGCCGCCACAGGCTGTCCTGACGCTGCTTGCGGATCGAGCCGACGTAGTCGTAGCCCTCGCGCATCTTCTCGATCAGCTTGCCGATTTCCTCCGGCGGGTTCTGCAGGTCGGCATCGAGCGTGATGACGATATCGCCGCGCGACTGCGCGAAGCCGGCGAGGATCGCCATGTGCTGGCCGTAGTTGCCGTTGAGCAGCACGACGCGCGTCGTGTCGGGGCGCACGTGGAACTGGTCTGCGAGCATCGCGGCCGAGCGGTCGCGGCTGCCGTCGTTGATCAGGATCACTTCGTACGACGTGCCGAGTGCGTCGAGTGCCGGGTAGAGCCGCGCGAACAGCGCAGCCAGGCCCTCTTCCTCGTTGTACACGGGGATGATGACCGATACCTCCGGGTTCGCGGCGCCCGGATGCCCGGCGCGTGCTTCAAGGTGATTCATGTACGCTTATTTTCCGTATTGATCGCAAATCTGGTTGATGGCGTCGGCCACGCGACGCACGTCGTCTTCCGTCATCTGCGTGAAGAGCGGCAGCGTGACGGTCGACGCGCCGTACCGTTCGGCGTGGGGGAACATGCCCTCCTTGAAGCCGCGAGCACGATACAGCGTGAAAAGATGGATGGCCGGGTAGTGGACGCCCGTGCCGATCCCGCGTTCCTTCATCTGCGCCATGAAATCGGCGCGCGAGATCGACAGCCGGTCGAGCGGCAGCGTGACCTGGAACATGTGCCAGTTGCTGTTCTCGAAATCGGCGACGGGCAGGCCGAGCCCGAGCTTCACGGCCGGGCCGTCGCCGAGCGCGGCGAAATACGCGCGCGCGAGTGCGCGGCGCTGCGCGGTGAAGCGCTCGAGGTGCGGCAGCTGGCCGAGGCCGACGCGCGCGGCGACGTCGGTCAGGTTGTACTTGCCGCCGAGCACGTCGCAGTCCATCCCGTCCAGGCCGGTGCGCGTGATGCCCTGCAGTCGGTACTTCTGCGCGAGCGTCGCCTCGTCCTCGTTGTTCAGCACGAGCGCGCCGCCTTCGATGGTCGTCAGGTTCTTGTTCGCGTGGAAGCTGAACGACACGATGTCGCCGAGCGCGCCGATGCGCTTGCCTTGCCACGTCGAGCCGAGCGCCTGCGCGGCGTCCTCGATCACGCGCAGGTTGTGCGCGCGCGCGATCGCGTACAGGCGGTCCATGTCGACCGGCAGGCCGGCCAGGTAGACCGGGATGATCGCCTTGGTGCGCGGCGTGATCGCCTGTTCGAGCTTGTCGAGGTCGATGTTGCGCGTTACCGGGTCGATGTCGGCGAACACGGGCGTCGCGCCGGTCTCGAGAATCACGTTGCTGGTCGACACCCACGTTGCCGGCGTCGTGATCACCTCGTCGCCGGGGCCGACGCCTGCGATGCGCAGGCCGATCTCGAGCGTGCAGGTGCCCGAATTGAACGCGCGGACCGGACGGCCGCCGCAATACTCGGACAGCGCGGCTTCGAATTTCTGGCTCTGCGGGCCGGTGGTGATCCAGCCCGAGCGCAGCACTTCGACGACGCCCTGGATGGTTTCCTCATCGATCTCGGGGCGGGTGAACGGCAGAAACGGAGCGGTAGTCTGGCTCATGAACACGTTAGCCTGTAATGGCGTGTAATAAAGGGGTCGGGCGATCCGGCCCGAAACCGGCATTAAACACCGGTTGGCGGATTCGTACCGTGATTTTTTGTAGGCGGACGCTTAATGCCGGTCGGCCCGCCGGGGCTCAACTGCGCGCGAGCACGAGCACGCCGATCAGGATGATGCCGATGCCGATGAGCCGCTGGATCGACAGCACTTCACCGAACAGGTACCACGCTGCGAACGCGTTGACCACGTAGCCGAGCGACAGCATCGGATACGCGATCGACACGTCGACTCGCGACAGCCCGAGAATCCAGACGACGACGCTCAGCACGTAGCAGGCGAGGCCGCCGATGATCGGCAACTGGGTCGCGATCTTCAGGCCGACCGGGATGATGTTCGCGCGGCTGAATTCGAAGTGTCCAACTGCGTTGACGCCGGCTTTCAGCAGAAGTTGCGCACAGGCGTTGAGCATCACGCCGGTGATGATGCAGACGAGCGAAACGGGATTCATGCGGTGGGCGTCCTTACGATTGCGGTTTCTCGACGATCACGCGGCGGTTGTCGCGCGCGATCACGCGCATCGGCACGCCTTGCTTGACCAGCGTGTCGTACTGGCCGGGCGGCATGATCGCGAGCGCATGGGTTTCCTGCTTCCAGCGTTCGATCCATTGGTCGACGGTCGGGATCCATTTGTTCGGCTCGACGGAGATGCCGAAGGCGAGCTCGTCCTGGCGCTGGACCATGATCGTCGTGTGGCCCATATAGAACGGGAACGTGTGATCGAGCATCTCGATCGAGTAGAACGGCGTGTCGGGCGGCAGCTTCGCCAGTTCGGCGCGCACGGCGGGCGCGAGCAGCGCGCCCGAGCTGTAGCGGCCGAACTCGTCGTGACCGGTGCCGCCGATCGTGCCGAACGCGAGCCACGCGGCGCCGAACGCGGTGATCGCGGCCGCGACGCCCACGCGGCGGTTCAGCCAGGCGGCGGCGAGCGTCAGCGCGGCCGCGACCGCGAGGCCCGCGTACAGCCAGATCTGGAACGTGCGGTACAGCGCGTTCGGCGTGCGGGCGTCGCCCTGGTACGCGAGGAAGATGATCCCGAACGCCGCGACGACGAAGAACACGAGATAGCCGAGCAGGTGGCGGCGGAACCGCTCCGCGGTCATCAGCGGCAGGTACGCGCCGATCATCAGCGCGAGCGCCGGCGCGATCGGCAGCACATACGAGATCAGCTTCGAATGCGACACGCTGAAGAACAGGAAGATGAACGCGCTCCAGATCAGCAGCACGAGCATCGGGGAGAAGCCGTTCGGCTGGCGCGGCATGCGCAGCGCGTGGCGGATGCTCTGCCACGCCACCGACAGCCACGGCAGGAAGCCGACCAGCAGCACCGGCACGAAGTAGTAGAGCGGGCCCGGGCGGTTCTGTTCCGGGGTCAGGTAGCGGCGGAACTGCTGGACGATGAAGAAGAAGTTGAAGAACTCGGGGTTGCGCTGCTGGACGAGCACGAACCACGGCGTGACGATCGCGAAGAAGATCACGAGGCCGCTCACCAGATACAGCCGCTTCCACAGCGCCCAGTCGCGGGCGACCAGCGTATAGAGCACCAGCACGGCACCGGGCAGGATCAGGCCGACGAGGCCTTTCGACAGCACGGCGAACGCCATCGCGGCCCAGCAAGCCCACATCCAGCCGCGTACCGCGCCCGCGCGCAGCCCGGGGCGCTGCGCGAGCAGCAGCGAGCAGAGCGACAGCGCCATCCAGAACGCGAGCCCCATGTCGAGCGCGTTGAAGTGGCCCATCAGGTTCCAGTACGGCGAGCACGCGAGCACGACGGCCGCGAGGAAGCCCGACAACGGGTTGAACAGGCGCGCGCCGGTGAAGCCGACCAGCAGCACGCCGGCGAAGCTGGCGAGGCCCGTGTAGAGGCGCGCCTGCCATTCGCCGATGCCGAACCACGCGAACGTCAGCGCGTTCAGCCAGGTCTGCAGCGGCGGCTTCTCGAAATACTTGTAGCCGTTGTAGCGCGGCGTGATCCAGTCGCCGGTGACGAACATTTCCCGGGCCATCTCCGCGTAGCGGCCTTCGTCGCTCGGGATCAGGTGGCGCAGCCCGAGCGGCGCGAACCAGACGATCGCGAGCGCGATGAACAGAAGGGCGAGCGTGATGCGATTGAGCGGTAGCCTCGACGGCGTATCGTTCATGGATTATCAGCCTGTTGGTTGTTGTGATGGGCCGCCGGCGGGTCGTGCCGGGGGCGGGCGGCCTGCCGGGTAGCGATCCGGGTGATGATCCGGGGATCGACCCGGTGCGCCGGCCCGTGTTTTACCGCATCAGGGATTAACGTTCAATTAAGAGCGCGGCGGCGACTTTGCGGCCCTCGGCCATCAGGATGTTGTAGGTGCGGCAGGCGGCCTGGAAATCCATCGTCTCGACGCCGATCCGCTTGGCCGTGAGCGCGGCCACGAGCCGCGGGTGCGGGAAGCGCAACCGCGCGCCGCTGCCGAAGATCACGAGTTCGGGCGCCGGGTCGAGCAGCATCGCGAAATGCTCGGGCGCCAGTGCGTCGAACGACGACACCGGCCAGTCCCGCACCGGTGCGCCGGGCAGCACGATGACGCTCCCTTCGTGGCGTTGGAGGTTGACGTCGACATAATCGGGGCCGTAGCCGGTGACGGTGTTGAGCGCGCCGCTCGCGTCCTGGTGCAGTTTCAAATCGGTAATCCGCGGTTTCCGTAGGGGAGTGTCTGGCACGGGCCGCACGGGCCCGGGCGGCCGGTTTCGCGAGCCGGCGCACACGGGACGCCTGACGGCGCGGGCCCGGAGCGGCCATGGTGCATTGCGAAAGTCAGCCAAAATCCGCTAAATTATAACTTTTTGGTCGCCCCCGGGCGCCACTTGCGTCGTGCGTCGTCACAAGCGCCGTCCGACCGCCCGCTTTTTCCCAGTCTAGACAGCGCGCACAGACCGTCCGCTCTCCAGTTTTGATCCCGTCCCCCCGGCCGCAAGGCCAACCCAGGAACCGTGTCGTCGTGAAACCGATTCAGAAGTCGAACAAGCTGCTCAACGTCTGCTACGACATCCGTGGCCCGGTGCTCGAGCACGCGAAGCGCCTCGAGGAAGAAGGCCACCGCATCATCAAGCTGAACATCGGCAACCTCGCGCCGTTCGGGTTCGACGCGCCGGACGAGATCATCCAGGACATGATCCGCAACCTGCCGGCGTCGTCCGGCTATTCGGATTCGAAGGGGGTGTTCTCGGCCCGCAAGGCCGTGATGCACTACACGCAGCAAAAGGGCGTGGTCGGCGTCGGCCTCGACGACATCTACATCGGCAACGGCGCGTCCGAACTGATCGTGATGGCGACCCAGGCGCTCCTGAACGACGGCGACGAGGTGCTGCTGCCGGCACCCGACTATCCGCTGTGGACGGCCGCCGTGAGCCTGTCGGGCGGCACGCCGGTGCATTACGTGTGCGACGAGCAGAACGCGTGGATGCCCGACCTCGACGACATCCGCCGCAAGATCACGCCGAACACCAAGGCGATCGTCGTGATCAACCCGAACAATCCGACGGGCGCCCTTTATTCCGACGAATTGCTGCTCGAGCTGCTCGGGATCGCGCGCGAGCACGGGCTGATCGTGTTCGCCGACGAGGTCTACGACAAGATCGTCTACGACGGGTTGGAGCACACCGCGCTCGGTTCGCTGTCGGAAGACGTGATCACCGTCACGTTCAACAGCCTGTCGAAGAGCTATCGCTCGTGCGGCTACCGCGCGGGCTGGATGGCCGTGTCGGGCCTGGGCGGCGACAATCGCCGGCGCGCGAAGGATTACCTGGAAGGCCTCGGGATCCTGTCGTCGATGCGCCTGTGCGCGAACGTGCCCGGACAGTTCGCGATCCAGACCGCGCTCGGCGGCTACCAGAGCATCAACGAGCTGATCGTGCCGAGCGGGCGCCTGTACAAGCAGCGCGAGCTCGCGTACGACATGCTCACGTCGATTCCCGGCGTGACCTGCGTGAAGCCGCAGGCCGCGCTTTACATGTTCCCGCGCCTCGATCCCAAGCTCTATCCGATCCAGAACGACCAGCAGTTCATCCTCGACCTGTTGCTCGAGGAGCGTGTGCTGCTCGTGCAGGGGACGGGCTTCAACTGGGCGGCCCCGGATCACTTCCGCGTGGTGTTCCTGCCGAACCTCGACGACCTGACCGATTCGATCAACCGGATCGCGCGCTTCCTCGACGGCTACCGCAAGCGCCATTCCGTCTGAGCGGACGGGATCCCCCGGCATTCAATCATTCATTCTTACTCATCGACCACACGCAGCATGGAACCGATCAAAGTTGGCCTGTTGGGCTTCGGCACCGTCGGCAGCGGCACCTTCACGGTGCTGAACCGCAACCAGGAAGAAATCAAGCGCCGCGCGGGGCGCGGCATCGAGGTCGCGCGCATTGCCGTGCGCAACCCGGCCAAGGCGCAGGCCGCGCTCGGCGGTGACGCCGGCGGTGCGCAAATCACCGATGATTTCAACGCGGTCGTCGACGATCCGTCAATCGCGATCATCGCCGAGATGATCGGCGGCACGGGCATCGCGCGCGAGCTCGTGCTGCGCGCGATCGCGAACGGCAAGCACGTCGTGACGGCGAACAAGGCGCTGCTCGCAGTGCACGGCACCGAGATCTTCGAAGCCGCGCGCGCGAAGGGCGTGATGGTCGCGTTCGAGGCGGCCGTGGCCGGCGGCATTCCGATCATCAAGGCGCTGCGCGAAGGCCTGACCGCCAACCGCATCCAGTACATCGCGGGCATCATCAACGGCACGACGAACTACATCCTGTCGGAAATGCGCGACCGCGGGCTCGACTTCGCGACCGCGCTGAAGGCCGCGCAGGAGCTCGGCTACGCGGAAGCCGATCCGACCTTCGACATCGAAGGCATCGACGCCGCGCACAAGGCGACCATCATGAGCGCGATCGCGTTCGGCGTGCCGGTCCAGTTCGACCGCGCGTACGTCGAAGGCATCAGCAAGCTCGACGCGACCGACATCCGCTACGCGGAAGAGCTCGGCTACCGGATCAAGCTGCTCGGCATCACGCGCCGCGCCGAAAACGGCATCGAGCTGCGCGTGCACCCGACGCTGATTCCCGAGAAGCGCCTGCTCGCGAACGTCGAAGGCGCGATGAACGCGGTCGTCGTGCACGGCGACGCGGTCGGCACGACGCTGTACTACGGCAAGGGCGCGGGCGCGGAACCGACCGCGTCGGCGGTCGTCGCGGATCTCGTCGACGTCACGCGCCTGCACACGGCCGACCCCGAGCATCGCGTGCCGCATCTCGCGTTCCAGCCGGACAGCCTGTCGAACACGCCGATCCTGCCGATCGAGGAAGTGACGAGCGGCTACTACCTGCGCCTGCGCGTGGCCGACCAGACGGGCGTGCTCGCGGACATCACGCGCCTTCTCGCCGAGACGGGCATCTCGATCGACGCGCTGTTGCAGAAGGAGTCGGAGCAGGTCGACGACGCGAACGGCGAAACCGACATCGTCCTGATCACGCACGAGACGCTCGAGAAGCACGTCAACAAGGCGATCGAGCAGATCGAAAGCCTCGCGACGGTGGTCTCGAAGGTGACGAAGCTGCGCATGGAAGCGCTGAACTGAGGACCAGGAACGACATGAACTACATCTCCACGCGCGGCGCCGGCATCGGCGAGCGCCACACGTTCTCCGACATCCTGCTCGGCGGTCTCGCGAAGGACGGCGGGCTGTACCTGCCGACCGAGTATCCGAAGGTGTCGGCCGACGAACTCGCGCGCTGGCGCGCGCTGTCGTACGCGGATCTCGCATTCGAAATCCTGTCGAAGTTCTGCGACGACGTGCCGGCCGACGACCTGCGCGCGATCACGCGCCGCACGTATACGGCCGCCGTGTACAGCAACACGCGCCATGGCGAGAACGCGTCCGACATCACGCCGCTGAAGACGCTCGGCACCGAGAACGGCACGGCGCTGTCGCTGCTCGAACTGTCGAACGGCCCGACGCTCGCGTTCAAGGACATGGCGATGCAGTTGCTCGGCAACCTGTTCGAGTACACGCTCGCGAAGCACGGCGAGGCGCTGAACATTCTCGGCGCGACGTCGGGCGACACGGGCAGCGCGGCCGAATATGCGATGCGCGGCAAGGCCGGCGTTCGCGTGTTCATGCTGTCGCCGCACAAGAAGATGAGCGCGTTCCAGACGGCCCAGATGTTCAGCCTGCAGGATCCGAACATCTTCAACCTCGCGGTCGAAGGCGTGTTCGACGACTGCCAGGACATCGTGAAGGCCGTGTCGAACGATCACGCGTTCAAGGCGCAGCAGAAGATCGGCACGGTCAACTCGATCAACTGGGCGCGCGTCGTCGCGCAGGTCGTGTACTACTTCAAGGGCTATTTCGCGGCGACGCAGTCCAACGACCAGCAGGTGTCGTTCACGGTGCCGTCGGGCAACTTCGGCAACGTCTGCGCGGGTCACATCGCGCGGATGATGGGCCTGCCGATCGCGAAGCTCGTGGTCGCGACCAACGAGAACGACGTGCTCGACGAGTTCTTCCGCACCGGCGCATATCGCGTGCGCAGCGCGGAGAACACGTATCACACGAGCAGCCCGAGCATGGACATCTCGAAGGCGTCGAACTTCGAACGCTTCGTGTTCGACCTGCTCGGCCGCGATCCGGCACGCGTGATGCAGTTGTTCCGCGACGTCGAGGAGAAGGGCGGTTTCGACCTCGCGGCGAGCGGCGATTTCGCGCGCGTGGCCGAGTTCGGGTTCGTGTCGGGCAGCAGCAGCCACACGGACCGCATCGCGACGATCCGCGACGTGTTCTCGCGCTACGACACGATGATCGATACGCACACGGCCGACGGCGTGAAGGTCGCGCGCGAGCATCTCGACGCGGGCGTGCCGATGGTCGTGCTCGAGACAGCCCAGCCGATCAAGTTCGGCGAGACGATCCGCGAAGCGCTCGATCGCGAAGCCGAGCGGCCGGCCGCATTCGACGGGCTCGAGGCGCTGCCGCAGCGTTTCGAGGTCGTGAAGGCCGACGCGCAACAGGTGAAGGACTTCATCGCCGCGCATACGGGCGCGTAACGCAGCGCCGGGCTGCCGGGTTCAGGCCCGGCGGCGCAGGACGGCCGGAATGCCGATTCGTCGCACGGATCGGGGTTCCGGCCGTTTTGTTTGGTGGCGGCCGCGCGGAGGTCGTCCGATGCCGCGCGAAACAAGTGTCAGTGCCGCGCGTTCGCGCCGATCACAGTTTTCGCATGTCCGCCATATCGCACGTGCGCGCGACGGCGTCGCTACAATGACGTATTGACTCCAACGATCCCCCGATTCCATCGATGTCGAACCCGAATTCCGTGGCGCCGCGCGCGCCGATGCTGTCGACCGCGGAAGCGCTCGCCGCGCTGCTCGAAGCCGCAAAGCCGCTGCCCGGCGCCGAGACCGTCGCCACGCTCGATGCGCTCGGCCGCGTGCTGGCGGCTGACGTGAGCTCGCCGCTCGACGTGCCGCCGATGCATACGAGCGCGATGGACGGCTATGCGGTGCGGGTCGCCGACCTGCTGCACGGCGAGCGGCGCCTGCCGGTGTCGCAGCGGATCCCGGCCGGCCATCCGGCCGCGCCGCTCGCGGCGGGCACGGCCGCCCGGATCTTCACCGGTGCGACGGTGCCGCCCGGTGCCGACGCCGTCGTGATGCAGGAACAGGCGTCGGCCGACGGCGACGCGGTCGAAATCCTGCATACGCCGAAGGCCGGTGAATGGATCACCGCGCAGGGCGCGGACATCCGCCAGGGTTCGGTGATCCTGCCGGCCGGCACGCGGCTCACGCCGCAGGCGCTCGGCCTGGCCGCGTCGGTCGGCTGCGCGCGCCTGTCGGTCGCGCGGCGGCTGCGGGTCGCGGTGTTCTTCACCGGCGACGAACTGACGATGCCGGGCGAGCCGCTGAAGCCCGGCGCGATCTACAACTCGAACCGCTTCACGCTGCGCGGGCTGCTGGAGCGGCTCGGCTGCCACGTGACCGACTACGGGATCGTGCCCGACTCGCTCACCGCGACCCGCGACACGTTGCGCGAGGCCGCGCGTGATCACGACGTGATCCTGACGAGCGGCGGCGTATCGGTCGGCGACGAGGATCACGTGAAGCCGGCCGTCGAGGCCGAAGGGCGGCTCTCGCTGTGGCAGATCGCGATGAAGCCCGGCAAGCCGCTCGCGTTCGGCGCGGTGCGCCGCGGCGACGAGCGTCCCGACGCGCACTTCATCGGGCTGCCGGGCAACCCCGTGTCGAGCTTCGTCACGTTCCTGCTGTTCGTGCGGCCGTTCCTGCTGCGCCTGTCGGGCGTGCGCGACGTCGCGCCGCGCGCGCTGTCGCTGCGGGCGGACTTCTCGCAAAGCAAGGGCGACCGGCGCAACGAATTCCTGCGCGCGCGCGTCAATGCGGCCGGCGGCCTCGACCTGTTCCCGAACCAGAGTTCGGCGGTGCTCACGTCGACGGTCTGGGGCGATGGCCTGATCGACAATCCGCCGCAGCACGCGATCAGCGCGGGCGAGACCGTGCGTTTCATTCCGTTTTCCGAACTGCTGTCGTAACGCGACGGCTTCCCGACCTATGAAGATTCAACTGAAATTCTTTGCAAGCGTGCGCGAGGCGCTGGGCGTGTCCGATGAGCAGGCCGAGGTGCCGGACGGCGTGACGACCGTCGGCGACGTGCGCGCATGGCTGCGCCTGCGCGGCGGCGCGTGGGCCGAGACGCTCGCCGAAGGGCGCGCGTTGCGCATGGCGTGCAATCACGAGATGACCGACCCCGACACGCGGCTCACCGATGGCTGCGAGGTCGCGTTTTTTCCGCCGGTGACAGGCGGTTGAGGGGTTTGTCATGGCAACGATACGAATCCAGGCCGATGACTTCGATCTGAACGCCGAAGTGGCGGCATTGCGCGCGCGCAACCCGAAGATCGGCGCGGTCGCGTGCTTCGTCGGCACCGTGCGTGACCTGAACGAAGGCGATTCGGTCGCCGCGATGGAGCTCGAGCACTATCCGGGGATGACCGAGAAGGCGCTCGAGAAGATCGCCGCCGAGGCCGGCCGGCGCTGGCCCGGCATCGACGTCGCGATCGTGCATCGCGTCGGCCGGCTGCTGCCGCTCGACCAGATCGTGATGGTCGCCACCGTCGCGTCGCACCGCGGCGACGCGTTCGCGTCGTGCGAGTTCGTGATGGATTACCTGAAGACCGAGGCGCCGTTCTGGAAAAAGGAAACGACGCCGGACGGCGAACGCTGGGTCGATGCTCGCAGCACCGACGATGCGGCGCTCGCGCGCTGGGGCGTCGAATCGGGCAACACGCCGCGCTGAGCGCGGCATGCGGCATGCGGCATTGTGCCGCGGGCGCTCCCGAGCGCTCCGGCGTTCAAGCGCCGCGAATCGCCGTGTCAGGCGTCCGGATCGACGCTGCGCCCGATGATCTTCGTCGGAAACGGCTCGCCTTGGGCGCGCGACGGCAGCGCGTGAGGATCATCGCCCGCGTCCCGGCGGCGCGGCGCGATCGCATCGAGCAGCGCCTGCTGCTCGGGCGGAATCTGATAGTCCCAGCCGAAGCGGCTCAGTTGCAGGCTCTGCGCGATCCGCAGCGCGGGTTCCATGAAGCGGATCGCCGCGGGCGGCGTGTAGCGTCCCTCGACGGTCTTCAGGAACAGCGACAGCCAGCGGCTGAAATGCGCGGGCGCTATCCCGTCGAGCGGCTGGTGCGCCTGCTGCACGTTGCCGCGATAGCCTTTGGTGCCGAGCACGAGGCTCGACCAGAAGCTGACCATCTTCGGCAGATGGTCGTCCCAGCGGCCGTTCAGCTTCGCGTCGAAGACGGGCCCGAGCAGCGGATCGGCGCGCACGCGGTCGTAGAACGCGTACACGAGGTCGCGGATATTGTCTTCGGTCGGTTCGGCGTCGCGCGGGCGGGCCGGCGCGGTATCGGGCGAGGCGGGCAGGGCAGTCATCGCAAAAAGGGGCGGAAAATCGGGGCGTTGGCGGGGCCCGTCGGCGCGGCAGCGCGGGCAATGCGCAGGACGCCGACCGGATTTTGACGCAAAATAGCGTCGACCAATGCCTGAAAAATGCGTGGATTCCATGCATCTTATTGCGCGCAGGCCGTCCCGGCAACCCGGCGCCTTCAAGCGCTCCCGACAGCCGGTCCGGCGCGCTCCGATCGACCCCGTCCGCATGATCGGGACACGATCGATCATTTTCCGTATTCGCTCATGAGACTCACCGACTACACCGACTACTCGCTGCGCGTCATGCTGTATCTCGCCGTGCGCGGCGAGGGGCTCGCGACCATCCAGGAGATCTCGGACGCCTACGGCATCTCCAAGAACCATCTGATGAAAGTCGTCCAGCAGCTCGGCGAGCTCGGCTGGGTCGATACCGTCCGCGGCCGCAACGGCGGGCTGCGACTGTTCCCCGACTCGCTGAAGCTGACGGTCGGGCAGGTGGTGCGCGCGACCGAGAGCGATTTCGCGCTGGTCGGCTGTTTTTCGGCCGACGGCGGCGAGTCGCGCGGCTGCGTGATCGAGCCGCAGTGCCGCCTGAAGGGCGTGCTGGCGGCCGCGCTCGATGCATTCTTCGCCGAACTCGACGGTCACACGCTCGGCGAGCTGGCCGAACCCGCGTCGCCGCTCGCCGCCCTGCTGGGCATTCGTCCGATCGCGCGGGTGCGTGCCGAGCCGTCCGGGGATGACGCACCGGCGTCCGCGCAAGCACCGTCGAAGGCCGGCTGACACGCCGGCGCCACCCCCGCATCCGACTGCCGTGCGCCCGCGGGCCGCTGTAGTGCACCGGGTGATTTTTGCGCTGAATCAACCCGAATTTCGCTTGAAACCCACGTAACCATCCTCATCTTGGTGTTAATCGAAAATTGGAGGTCTCGACTAAATGAGAATCGACAAGCTCACCACCAAGTTCCAGGAAGCACTGGCAGACGCGCAAAGCCTCGCGGCAGGCCGCGACAATCAATACATCGAACCGGTTCACGTGCTGGCGGCGCTGGTCGCGCAGCACGACGGCTCCGCCCGCTCGCTGATGTCGCGCGCGGGCGTTCACGTGCAGGCGCTGCAAGGCGCGCTGAACGAGGCCATTTCGCGCCTGCCGCAAGTGACGGGTACGGGCGGCGACATCCAGATCGGCCGTGAGTTGGCCGGGCTGCTGAACCAGGCCGACAAGGAAGCGCAGAAGCTCAACGACACGTTCATCGCGAGCGAGATGTTCCTGCTCGCCGTGTCCGACGACAAGGGTGAAGCCGGCAAGCTCGCCCGCCAGCACGGCCTCACGCGCAAGTCGCTCGAAGCCGCGATCGCCGCGGTGCGCGGCGGCTCGCAGGTGCACAGCCAGGACGCCGAAAGCCAGCGCGAGGCGCTGAAGAAATACACGGTCGACCTGACCGAGCGCGCCCGCGCGGGCAAGCTCGACCCGGTGATCGGCCGCGACGACGAAATCCGTCGCTCGATCCAGATCCTGCAGCGCCGCACCAAGAACAACCCGGTGCTGATCGGCGAGCCGGGCGTCGGCAAGACCGCGATCGTCGAAGGTCTCGCGCAGCGGATCGTCAACGGCGAAGTGCCCGAGACGCTGAAGGGCAAGCGCGTGCTGTCGCTCGACATGGCCGCGCTGCTCGCCGGCGCGAAGTATCGCGGCGAGTTCGAGGAGCGTCTGAAGGCCGTGCTCAACGACATCGCGAAGGACGAAGGCCAGACGATCGTGTTCATCGACGAGATCCACACGATGGTCGGCGCCGGCAAGGCCGAAGGCGCGATGGACGCGGGCAACATGCTGAAGCCGGCGCTGTCGCGCGGCGAGCTGCACTGTATCGGCGCGACCACGCTCGACGAATACCGCAAGTACATCGAGAAGGACGCCGCGCTCGAGCGCCGCTTCCAGAAGGTGCTCGTCGACGAGCCGAGCGTCGAGGCGACGATCGCGATCCTGCGCGGGCTGCAGGAGAAATACGAACTGCACCACGGCGTCGACATCACCGACCCGGCGATCGTCGCCGCGGCCGAGCTGTCGCACCGCTACATCACCGACCGTTTCCTGCCGGACAAGGCGATTGACCTGATCGACGAGGCTGCGTCGAAGATCAAGATGGAAATCGATTCGAAGCCCGAAGAGATGGACAAGCTCGACCGTCGCCTGATCCAGCTGAAGATCGAGCGCGAGGCCGTGAAGAAGGAGCAGGACGAAGCGTCGCAGAAGCGCCTGCAGCTGATCGAGGAAGAGATCGACCGTCTCGGCCGCGAATATGCGGACCTCGAGGAGATCTGGACCGCCGAGAAGGCCGCGGTGCAGGGCAGCGCGCAGCTCAAGGAAGAGATCGAGAAGGTGCGGGCCGACATCGTGCGCCTGCAGCGTGAAGGCAAGCTGGAGAAGGTCGCCGAACTGCAGTACGGCAAGCTGCCGCAACTCGAGTCGCAGCTGAAGCAGGTCACGCAGGCCGAAGAGCAGGAGCAGCACAACCCGACGCGTCCGCGTCTGTTGCGCACGCAGGTCGGCGCGGAAGAAATCGCGGAAGTCGTGTCGCGCGCAACCGGGATTCCGGTGTCGCGGATGATGCAGGGCGAACGCGAGAAGCTGCTGCACATCGAGGAAAAGCTGCACGAGCGCGTGGTCGGCCAGGACGAGGCGATCAGCGCGGTCGCGGATGCGATCCGTCGTTCGCGCGCGGGTCTTGCCGATCCGAACCGTCCGTACGGCTCGTTCCTGTTCCTCGGCCCGACGGGTGTCGGCAAGACCGAGCTGTGCAAGGCGCTGGCGTCGTTCCTGTTCGATTCGGAAGAGCACCTGATCCGCATCGACATGAGCGAGTTCATGGAGAAGCACAGCGTCGCGCGGCTGATCGGCGCGCCGCCGGGCTATGTCGGCTACGAGGAAGGCGGCTACCTGACGGAAGCCGTGCGCCGCAAGCCGTACAGCGTGATCCTGCTCGACGAGATCGAGAAGGCGCATCCGGACGTGTTCAACGTGCTGCTGCAGGTGCTCGACGACGGTCGCATGACCGACGGGCAGGGGCGTACGGTCGACTTCAAGAACACGGTGATCGTGATGACGTCGAACCTCGGCTCGCAGGTGATCCAGGCGATGACGGGTGCGCCGCAGGAAGAGATCAAGGACGCCGTGTGGATCGAGGTGAAACAGCACTTCCGTCCGGAGTTCCTGAACCGGATCGACGACGTCGTCGTGTTCCATGCGCTCGATCGCAGCAACATCGAATCGATCGCGAAGATCCAGCTCGCACGCCTGCACGACCGGCTCGCGAAGCTCGACATGGCGCTCGACGTGTCGCCGGCGGCGCTCGAACAGATCGCGAAGGTCGGCTACGACCCGGTGTTCGGCGCGCGGCCGCTGAAGCGCGCGATCCAACAGGAGATCGAGAACCCGGTCGCGAAGCTGATCCTCGCGGGCCGCTTCGGCCCGAAGGACGTGATCCCGGTCGACGTCCACGACGGCGAGTTCGTGTTCGACCGCGTCGTGCACTGATCGCCGCTGATCGGCCGCTCGCCCGGTTCGCGCCGGGCGCGCAAAAACAAACACCCCGCTCCGGCGGGGTGTTTGCATATGGAGCGGCCGGAACTGCTGCCCGGGCCGTCAGCCGGTGCGGTGCGGTGCGGGCTCAGGCCTGCTTGTTGCCGCCGAACATGCCGGCGAGTTGCGTGAGCGTGCCGAGCACGTTCGACGTATCGACCTGGCCGCCGGCCGGCACTTCGCCGTTCGGCGTCGCGCCGTTGACGACGTGCGGCAGCACCTGCGCGAGGATCGACGAGGCCTGCGACGGATCGATGCCGACCTTGGTCGCGAGCGCGCCGACGACGTCGGAGCCGAGCACGTTCTGCAGCGTGTCGCCCGAGATCGGCTGGTTTTCGCCGGTGCCGACCCACGAGCCGATGATGTCGCCGGCGCCGCCGGCCTTGAACTTCTCGATCAGGCCGTTCAGGCCGCCCGGCTGGTTGTTGATGAATTCGAGCGCGGTCGTGATGAGCGCGCTTTGCGAGTTGCCGCCGGCCTGGCCGCCGATCAGACCGCCAACGATGTCGAGGAGACCCATGGTTCTTCACCTTCACTGAAAAGGGCGCCGCAGCAACGGCGCCCGTTGATCGAATGCCGCGCGCACGCCGTCGCGCGCGCGGCGCACATCAGGCGCCCGACGCCGCGGCGGCGGAGGCTGCCTTGTCCTTCTTGCTTTTCTTCTTCGAACCCTTGGTCGCCTTCGTGGACGACGCCGCGGCCGGCGCGCTCGCGCCCGCGTCGGCGGATGCCGCCGCAGCTGCGGCCGCCTTCTCTTTCTTCGATGCGCGCTTGCTCTTGGCCGGCTTGGCCGCCGCTTCCGGCGTGCTGGCGGCCGGTGCGGTCGCCGTCGTGCCGGTCGTCGTGGTCGTCGGCGTCGATGCGGTGCCTGCCGACGTCGTGGCCGACGTGGTCGCCGACGTCGTCGCGGCCGGCTTCGACAGCTTCACACCCTTCGGCGGCGTCGACGAGCCGCCGACCGTCAGGCCGTTTTCCTCGAGATGCCCGACCGACTTCGTGCCGAGACCCTTCACGCGGTTCGCGAGATCGTCCGCGTCCTTGAACGGGCCGTTCTTGGTGCGTTCGTCAATGATCGCCTTCGACTTCACGGGCCCAAGCCCCTTCACCGATTCGAGCGCGGCCTGGTCGGCCGTGTTGACTTCGACGGCCGCGGCGAGGCCGGCGGCAAGCGACAGCGACAGCGCGACGAACAGCATCAGCAGCTTTTTCAGCATGGCAAGGGCTCCCTGGTTCTGACGGATGAATGGGCGTTGCAACGGACGGCGGGGCGAGACCCGGCCGGGTGTCGCCGTTAAGCATAGGACAAATGCGTGCCCTTTTTAAGACAGGCGATGACCGAATCTTGCTGAAGGCTTGCGTCGCTGTAAAGACAGAAAGCTGCGCCGGGCAGCGGTTTTGACCATTCTTTACGGTGTCCGCGATGCGGTCCGCGGCGCGGACTGCAAATTATTTGATATGGCCGTGCGACGATGCTTGACTTAGAGTGAACTCTAACTCCTAACCTTGTTCCTGCCATGTCGAAAACCGCATCCAAACCTTCCGCCGCCGGTCCGCTGACGATCGGGCAAGTTGCCGAACTGACCGGCGTGTCGACGCACACGTTGCGGTATTACGAGCAGGCCGGCCTGCTGCGCGCGATTTCGCGCACGGCGGCCGGGCACCGGCTCTATGCACCGGCCGACCTTGACTGGCTCGCCTTCGTGATGCGCCTGAAGGCGACCGGCATGCCGATCGCGCAGATGCAGCAGTTCGCGGCGCTGCGCTCGCAAGGCGAGTCGACGTTCGGTGAGCGGCGGCGGTTGCTGGCCGCGCATCGCGATGCGGTGCGCGCGCATATCGTGGAGCTGCAGGCGAGCCTCGACGCGATCGGCGACAAGATCGCGTACTACGAGACGCAGGAACGCGAGACGGAACGACGGGCGAACCCTACTCATTCACCCTCTGAACAGGACGGACACCATGGAACAACTCGTTGAAGACCGCTATACGCGCGGCTGGAACAAGCTGAAGGAAATCGACGGCGAAGTGGGCGAACGCGTGATCGCGGCGCTCGCGCCGATCGCGCCCGACTTCGGGCGGCTGCTCGTCGAGTTCAGCTTCGGCGACATCTACAGCCGGCCGCAGCTCGACCTGAAAGCGCGCGAGATTGCGACGATCGCCGCGCTGGCGGCGCTCGGCAATGCGCAGCCGCAACTGAAGGTGCATATCGAGGCCGCGTTGAACGTCGGCTGCACGCGCGACGAGATCGTCGAGGTGTTCATGCAGATGGCCGTGTACGCGGGGTTCCCGGCCGCCCTGAACGCGTTGTTCGCCGCGCACGAGGTGTTCACGCGGCGCGATGAAGCGCTCGGCCGGGACGGCGCCACGACCGAAGCGGCCGCGCACACGGCGTGATGCGAAGCGTGCCGATGCGTCGCAGGCATCAGATGCGA